>JAYTTC010000278.1:0-6892 GCA_043745255.1 Verrucomicrobiales bacterium | reverse complement strand
GAGGCATCCACGATTTGCTATTGGCGAGTCTTCCGCGCCGCTCGCAAATCTCTGGCTCGAACACTTTGCGATTCGCAATCACCTAGAGGGTGTGGTCTCGCTCACCCAGTGGGGAACTTGGCAGCGGGAGCATCCAGGGATCGCCTGCGGTCTCAAACGAGGCTTTACCTTCTACCAACATCGCTTCGGGGAGTTATTTCAGGATTCTGATCGCCATGAGCGTCAGCTGTTGGTCGCCGCCAGTCCCCACGACGAGATCGCGGACACGCATTGGTATCGCCCCGACTTCGATCACCACCTCGTGCGGCAGGCGTTGCGTGTGGGGGTGGAGTATTGGGACTCCGTGCGCATCACTCAGGTGGAGCGCAGGGAAGGGCGAATGCAGGCGACGCTGCTGCAGTCAGGTGTTGAGAAGGAAATAAATGTCGCTCTGATCGTCGATGCGACCGGTCCGCGGGGCTGTCTTTTCCGCTTGATGAATCTTCCGGAAGAACCGATGCCTGGCATCGAGCCAACCCAGGCCTTGTTCGCGCATTTTCGAGATGTGGCTCGATCCTCTTCACTCGACGAATTTAAGGAAGGCGCATCGCCCCCGTATGCTCCGGACGATGCTGCGTTGCATCATTTGTTTCCCGGCGGTTGGATTTGGATTCTGCATTTCAACAATGGTCTGACCAGCGCTGGGGCGGCCCTCACACCTGAGCTGGCCGAGGAACTCAGGGCATCCGAGGGCGCGTCGGCGTGGGAAAGATTATTGGAACGGCTGCCGAGTGTGCGACGTCAGTTCGCGAACGCGACCGCCACGACTCCGTTTTTTCATCAGCCGAGAATGCCTTTTCTCTGTGCCCAGGCGTCCGGTCCAGGCTGGGTCATGCTTCCGTCGGCGCAAGGGTTCATCGATCCGATGCTCTCCACCGGATTCCCTCTCACGCTTCTGGGCATGGATCGCTTGGTGCGCGGGCTGCAGTCGAGCTGGGGGTCCGACTCACTGACCGCGATGTGCGCGCGGGTGGTGGATCAATCCCGGGCAGATCTTCTGCGGGCTGCCTCGTTGGTTTCTGAGCTCTATCAGTCGTTAGCGGACTTTCCGAGATTTGTGGCTCTGGCCAGGCTCTACTTTGCTGTGGTGAGCTTTTCGGAGACGGAGATTCGACTTGGGTCCGCTGACGATGTGGAGGCCGCTATCCTCCTGAGGAGTCATCCCGAATTCGGACCGGGCCTGGTCGCGTTGCTTCAAACGATTGCCCGAGCCGATGCCGCGTTCGTACGTGAGGCGGTTGATCGTTTCATCGAGCCCATCGATGTCGCCGGACTTCTGCGTCAGGATCGCTCGAACTGGTTCCCAGTCGACGCAGAGGATCTCAAACACGCGGCATCAAAACTGAATGCCTCGTTAGAGGAGATCGAGGGACTCCTGCGACGAAGCGGTTTCCAGGATTGCCACGGGATTGAGATTTCATCGTGTTGACCGTGACTCCCGAGGGATTGTTCTGCGAGGCGGGGCGATTTTACATCGATCCCTGGAAATCGGTGGAGCATGCACTCATCACTCACGCCCATCGCTTGATGGGGGATTGGAAACCCACACCGACCGAGTTTTATCGCCCGATGGCGACGCGACAAACAAGCCGCCGAGGCCGATACAATCGGCCGCATTGCAGCGCCTGATGGGGTAGGGATATTCAGTCACGCAGAACCGAAGCGGGGACAAGATTTCCGCGTGAGGGTGGCGGGATGGATTGCGACGGTCGAACGCGCACAAACGAGATGATTACACCGCCTGCGAGATAGCAGGCCGCGAGAAATAAAAGGCAGACTCGATCGCTGAAGCCACGCGACTGTAGGAATCCGATGTGCGTGTTGCCCAAGAATCCCGCGAGGTTCGCACACATGTTGATGAACCCAATAGCGACTGCGGCCGCAGTCGCGGTGAGCGTCGCGGTGGGGAGCGCCCAGAAGGGAGAGGGCCAGAAATACGCCGAGAACCCGGTCAAGCAAAGCCAGGTCAGGGTCAGCCAGAGCGGTTGATGGGGAAGAGTGCTCAGGCTGAGAAATACTGCGGTGGCAATTTGTCCCGCCACGCAGTGCCATTTGCGGTCCTGGGTACGATCCGACGACCATCCCGAAAGCCAGACCGCGAGAAGCCCGCAAGCGTAGATGAGCCCGCTCCATCCTAGCACCTGGTTGTTGGAGCCTCCCGAGATACCTTTCACTGCGGTGGGGAGCCAAAATGCGAACGCGTAGCCACCCGTGTTGGTGGCGAAGATGCCCAGGGCGAGCAGCCAGACCGTTGGATGGAGGAGAACCTTCGAAAGTCGCGCGGGCTGTTCGGCTGCCTTTTGTTGGGACTCCGCCGCGAGGGTTGCTTCCAGCCATGAACGTTCTTCTGGTGATAGCCATTGTGCGTCGCGTGGCCGATCCGTCAGCAGGTAGAACGTGAGGATACCCAGGATCACGGCAGGAAGTCCCTCGATCACAAACAGCCACTGCCATCCCGTCCATCCCAGCCAGTGGATATTGAGCAGCAACGCGGACATCGGCGCTCCCAGCGCGAGACTGAACGGAACTGCCATCACCAGACCCGAGAGAGCTCTCCCTCGATCCGCCGAAACGAACCAGTGGGTGAAATAGACGATGATTCCGGGGAAGAATCCCGCCTCCGCGACTCCGAGGGTGAATCGTGCAATATAGAATTGCATCGGAGTTCGGACGAGGGCCGTGAGCGCGGAACAGATTCCCCAGGTGATTAGAATGCGGGCGAACCATTTTCGGGCGCTCCAGCGTTCGACCAGCAGGGCACCGGGAATTTCCAGAAACAGGTAGCCTATGAAAAAGATTCCAAATCCGAATCCGAACACCTGATCGGAGAACCCGAGATCCTCCTTCATTGCCAACTTGGCAAAGCCGACATTGGCGCGGTCGAGATACGCCACAATGTAGATGAGAAAAATGAGCGGCATCACTCGCCAGGCCACCTTTCGGCGAAGCGCGTCCGGCCGAAGTGCTGCGATACCGGGAGAGATTGAGGGATGGACGCTCAAAATGAACTGGCAATTGGAATGCGGCGAGCTTAGAGGTCCTTCCTCTAGCGTCAATTTCTATGAACCCTGGCAGTCTGTTTGATCTGAGCGGGCGCCTGTCCGTGGTGTCCGGCGCTGCGAGCGGCATGGGGCGAGCCATGTCTCTCGCTCTCGCCGACCATGGGTCTGATCTAGTGCTCCTGGATCGCGATCTCCTCGGCGCTGAACGCACCGCTGTCTCGGCACGATCGATCGGTCGTCGCGCCAGTGCCGTGGCCTGCGATGTTTCTGATCCCGCTCAGATTCGCGAAATGTTCGCCCAGCTCGATCGGGATTTTGGTCGGGTGGATTTCCTGGCCAACGTCGCGGGTGACGGAATTCTGGGGCGTCCGGAGGACATCTCGCTGGAGGACGTGGAACGGTGCTGGCGAAATCTCGTGCTCGGCAGGTTCTGCTGTTGTCAGGAGGCGGGTCGGCGGATGCTTCATGCCGGGAGAGGCAGTATCGTGAACATCGGCTCGCTCGCTAGCACCACCGCGCTCGGACGTGGGCATGTGGCCTACAGCATGGCGATGGGAGCGGTGGCGCAGATGACTCGCGAGTTGAGCACGGAATGGTCGGGACGGGGAGTGCGAGTGAACGCTATCCTTCCGGCTCAGGTGGTAAATCCCGGACTGGAGAAGCGCATGGCCGATGATCCGGAGCTCAAGCAAAAATTTCTCAGCGGGATTCCGGCCGGCCGACTGGGAAGTCCAGAGGATATCCGCGGCCTGGCGGTTTTCCTGGCGTCCGACGCTTCGTCTTGGATCACCGGGGCACTGATCCCCATGGACGGTGGGAATCTAGCCATGAATGGGGGTGGCTCGGTTGGGCCGACGTTGAACAACTCCGCGATCATCCAGTGACACTCGTATCTCGCCATGCCTAACGCTCTCACCTCACCCACCGAGCTGCTCTCGCTCTACCGTCAGATGGTGCTGATCCGTCTCACCGAAGAGCGGTTGGCCCGATCGCATCAGCGGGGACTTATTCATGGCGCGTGTCACACGTATGTGGGGCAGGAAGCGATCGCGGTGGGAGTCTGTGCTCATTTGAATCGTGAGGATGTGGTTTTCAGCACTCACCGCGGCCATGGCCATGCACTCGCGAAAGGCCTCGATCCTCGTCAACTCATCGCCGAGTTGTATGGACGGCAGACGGGCTGCTCGCGTGGACGCGGTGGAAGCATGCATCTCTTCGCTCCGGAAATAGGTCTCATGGGAACGAGTGGAATCGTGGGGCCGTGCATCCTTCAGGCCGCTGGCGCGGGGTATAGCTTCAAGCTGCTCAAGACGGATTCCGTGGCCGTAGCGTTCTTCGGGGACGGTGCCGCCAACAATGGCGCGTTCCACGAAGGACTGAATCTCGCCAGCATCTGGAAACTCCCCGTGTTGTTTGTCTGCGAAAACAATCAGTTCGCGACTGAGATTCCTTTTCAATATTCCGCGGGAAATCCGAGCGTGGGAAGTCGCGGGGCCGCTTACGGAATTCCGGGCTTGGAGATCGACGGCAATGATGTCCTCGCGGTGCATCAAGCCGCAGGCGAGGCGGTGGAGCGCGCGCGATCAGGATACGGGCCCACGCTGCTGGAGTGCCGTACCTATCGCACCCGGCCGCACGCCGAGGGAATGGGCGACTTTACCTATCGCACCCGCCAAGAGGTGGAGGCCTGGAAGGCGCGGTGCCCGATTCTGAGTCTCCGGCACCGCTTGATCGAGAAGTCCGCCGCTTCCGCCTCCGAATTGGATGCCATCGATCGCGCTATTTCTGACGAAGTAGAGAAGGCTCATCAGTTTGCGGAACAGAGCCCCTGGCCCGATCCTTCAACTGCAACCCAGCATGTGTTCGCCGAATCCAGTGGCACCCCATGATGATGCCCTTTCAACCCTCAACACTTCTGACTCCGCATGCGTGAACTAACCTTCATGAAAGCTACGCTGGAGGCCCTGACCGAGGAGATGGCTCGCAATCCGCGCATCTTCGTTCTGGGCGAGGGTATTGGTAAACGGGGGGGCAACTTCAACACCACCACGGGGCTCTTCGACCTCTATGGCCCGGATCGACTCTGCGATACGCCGATCGCAGAACGCGGATTTGTCGGGCTGGCCTGCGGTGCCGCGATGACGGGGACACGTCCGGTGGTGGATTTTATGTTCTCGGATTTTGTGCTCGATGCTGCGGGAGAGATTCTTAACCAGATCGCCAAGATGCAGTATATGAGCAGCGGTCGGATTCGGATGCCGCTGCTGTTGCGGGGATGCATCGGAATCGGCCACTCCGCCGCGACCCATCATTCAGGCAGCTATTACTCGATGTATGCCCATTTCCCGGGGCTTCGAGTGGTGGTGCCTTCGACCCCTCGAGATGCCAAGGGCCTGCTGAAGACGGCGCTTCGCTGTGATGATCCGGTGCTCTTTCTCGAGCATAAGGAGATCCTCAGCGTGAAAGGTCCGGTTCCGGAGGGGGAGTTCACCCTCGAGTTCGGCAAGGCCTCGCGTGTGCGCGAGGGAAAAGACGTTACGGTCGTTGCCCTCGCCTTGATGTCTCATCGATCGCTTCTGGCAGCGGAGTTCCTCGCTCCGGAGGGTATTTCGGTGGAAGTGATCGATCCCAGGACGGTGGCCCCGCTGGATGTGGACACGATCCTGGAATCGGTCGAGAAGACCGGTCGATTGTTGATCGTGGATGAAACGTTTGCCCCCTGCGGCATCGGCGCTGAAATCGCCGCGCAGGTTGCGGATCGTGGATTTGATTCTCTCGATGCTCCGATCCGTCGACTAAATGGAGCGTTCGCTCCGACGCCTTACTCTCCGCCCTTGGAGGCGGCGATGTTGCCCGATGTAGCGGCAATCGCTCAGGCGATTCGCGAGTTGAGTCAGGAATAATACTGCGAATCGCATACCCCATGGCCAATGAAATCACAGTGCCACGATTGGGATGGACGATGGAGGAGGGAACCTTCGTCGGTTGGTTGAAGCGATCCGGAGAACAGGTGCGCGCCGGCGATCCGCTCTTCACCTTGGAAGGAGAGAAAGCAACTCAGGACGTCGAAGCCACTGAGTCTGGGGTATTACATATCGCTGCCTTTGCGCCTTCGTCGGGTGGTGTTGTGAAGGTTGGAGCGGTGCTTGGATATCTGCTGGCCGAAGGTGAATCACCGCCCTCCCAGGCATCCGGGGTCGGGGGACACTCTGGCGTGAAGAAATCACCCGATTCATCTCCGCTCGCCGCAGTGCCACCGCTACCGCCTCCTGCGAATCAAAAGTTCGAGAGCATCGCAAGTCCTCGCGCTCGCCGCGCTGCAATGCATCTCGGCCTGGATCTAGTTCGGGTGACGGGCACAGGACGCACCGGAAGGATTCGAGAACGCGATGTCTTGGCGGCTCGAACGGATCCGCCCGCCGAGCCGTCTGCGATCGCGGGTCGTTCGGTTCCGATCAGTGCCGCCCGCCGGACTCTCTCCGAACGTATGCTGGCGGGCGTGAATGAGGCCGCTCCGGTGACGCTGAATTTTCGTGCAGACGCCACCGAGCTGGTCGCGTTCCGTACGAAACTAAAATCGGCAGCAACACCAGCAGGTCCGGTCGCCAGCCTGACCGATATTCTCCTCAAGCTCATCGCGGCCGCGCTTCGCGAGCATCCCCTGCTGACGGCTCAGTGGAGAAAGGATGAACTGTTTTTTCCCTCGGAGGTTCATCTGGCGTTTGCGGTGGACACCCATGCCGGATTGGTTGCTCCGGTGTTGCGGAACGTTCCCGCGTTGTCTTTGGATCAAGTGAGCGTGCTATCGCGCGCGTTGATTGAACGGGCCCGCACTCGCCAGTTGACTGCAG
>JAYTTC010000277.1:0-6903 GCA_043745255.1 Verrucomicrobiales bacterium | reverse complement strand
CCAGCGACGGGTCCGCAGCCATCACCGGTCAGGTGCTCTATGTCGATTGTGGCTACCAAATTATGGGCATGTAACGCAGGTTGCTCCCTGTATTTCGTGGAAGGCAGGCAGTCTTTGCCGACTGGTGGCCCTCCGAAATGAAAGGGTTGCGTAGGATTTTTGGTTAAGTGTTGGGGCATCCTCCCGATGCATTGGGCAGTGATTGAAAGCTGTTTACGACGGGGTAGGGTGCTAAATCTTTTGACCCTCTCCGCAACTTTTAATAACTTGCCGCGTAAGTTTAGGAACGCGGAAACGCGGCTCTTGTGTCTTTTTTATCACTAAAAAATTTACTCTCTGAGGTCACCCAGTCCTCCACGGACCAGGTTGATTCCTGGAGTAAGGCGTGGCGAGTTGGGGTTGAGAACGGGGGGCAGGAAACTCTCCTGGAGTTCATCGCTCGCGAGTGTGGACGATCGGAAGAAACCCTCCTCCAAGACCTGGCCAAACGTCTGAACTGGCCCTTCCTCGACCTAAAGAATCTCTCCATCCCGACGGAAGCTCGAAATCGAATTTCGACCAAGGTTGCCTTTCAGTATTCGGTCATTCCGGCCAATGTGGAGAACGGGCAATTGCAGGTCGCGGTCAGCAATCCCTTCGACCCCGCGATGATCAATGCGGTGCAGTTCGACGCCCGCGCTCCGGTTCAATTCGGACTGGCCTCGCGGGCGGAGATCGAGAAGGCGCTTAAGAAATACTATGGCGTGGGCGCAGAGACCCTGGATGAGCTCTCCAAGGATGAGCCCATCGAGCTGGTGGTGGCGGAGGATAAGGAGATCACCGAAGGGGATCAGGAGGCGAGCGTCATCAAGTTCGTGAACCAGATCGTCTGGGAGGCGCACAAGGAGCGCGCCACGGACATTCACTTTGAGCCGGCAGAGGACGAACTCCGCATCCGGTATCGCATCGACGGCATCCTGCATTTGACTCCGATGCCTCCACAATTGAAGCAGTATCAGGCTTCGATCCTCTCCCGCATCAAGGTGATGGCGGGGATGAATATCGCCGAGAAGCGGCTTCCCCAGGACGGCCGGATCAACGTGAGAATCAAGGGGGAAGAGATCGACATCCGCGTCTCGACCGTTCCCACGGTCTACGGCGAGAGCGTGTCGCTTCGATTGCTGACCCGCGGGAAAATATTTTTCGGACTGGAGAAGCTGGGTTTCGGCGGGCCAGAGGAGGGGGCTCTTCGCGAGATCATCGTGAAACCGCACGGGATTATGCTCGTCACCGGCCCCACGGGATCCGGCAAATCGACCTCGCTCTATGCCTTTCTCAGCACCATCAACTCGGTGACCAAGCGGATCATTACCATCGAGGAGCCGGTGGAATATGAGCTGAAGGGCATCAACCAGATTGCGGTGCGTTCGGACATCGGCCTCACCTTTGCGGTGGGGCTCAGGCACATTCTTCGTCAGGATCCGAACGTGATCATGGTGGGTGAAATTCGCGATCTTGAGACTGCGGAGATCGCGATTCGCGCCGCTCTGACGGGGCACTTGGTGTTTAGCACGCTCCACACGAACGATGCGCCGAGCGCCTTCACGCGATTGATCGACATGGGCATCGAGCCGTTTCTCGTCGCCTCCTCGGTCGAGGCGGTGATGGCTCAGCGCCTGGTGCGGCGGATCTGTCCCAGCTGCCGAACGGAGCAAAAAGCAGATCGCGACTATTTGCTCAAGCTGGGGTTTCCAGAGTCCGAGATGCCGACGGCCCGCTTCTGGCGAGGCAAGGGTTGCGAGGACTGTCGGCAGCTCGGATACCAGGGTCGGGAAGGCATTCACGAGCTGTTGGTGATGACGGAAACCATCCGTCCTCTGATTTTGAATCGGAGCGCCGCTTCGACCATTGCCGCCAGGGCGATGGAGAACGGGATGAAGACGCTGCGAACAGACGGATGGAAGAAAGCGCTCGCGGGTGTCACCACCATTGAAGAGGTGCTGCGGGTAACACAGAGCGAGGAGCATATGCGCTCGCTCATGGAAGAGGATCGGACTCAACAGTGGGTAAAAGCGTAGCCAAACCACGCTGGCAGGCGTGCAATATTTTTGGGCTCGAGCCGGCAGGCCCGAAGCTCTGGCAGGTGAATGCCGCCGGGGGCAGATTCACTGTCGCGCACGACGAAGCCCTTTTGGCTCCGGCTGCGATTCAACCCAAGCTGATCGTCAAGGATTGGAACGAGCTCGTCCGCCCCCGTCTCAACATCGCGCTGCTTCCTCCCAGTCAGGTGTTCATTCGAGTGGTGCAATTGCCCAAGGTCGAGGATTTTGAGGAAACGGTCTCGATGCTCGAGTTCCAACTCGAGAAGCTTTCACCGCTCCCGGTGGCTCAGATTGTCTGGACCTTTGAGCTGGCTCCGAGTCGCGGGCTTTCTGAAACACAGACCGCGGTGCTGGTCGTGGTCTCCCGTCAGATCGTCGAGGAGTTCCTCGGCAAACTTGAGGGGTTAGGCTATCTCGCCGATCGCATTGAGGTTCCGTTCATCGACCAGCTGCTGGCCCTGGAGGTGAGTCGAGACTCCGTCCTCCTCTTTCCCAGCGCGGCTGAAACCCCCTCGCTTTTATGGGCGGCATGGTGGTACGGCGGTTCCCTGCAAAATATCGCCTTGATTCACCTTCCCTCGGATGGGCATCCCGCCGAGGTGCTCAAGGCTCAGTTGGGGCAGATCGCTTGGGCCGGAGAGCTCGAAGGATGGCTCACCTCGCCGCCTCGATTCTATATGGTGGCCGATGAGCCCACCTGGGCGCGATGGCAGGAATGGCTCAAGGATCATTTCGACCCGCCAGTGGAGTACGTTCCCGTCGCCACGCCCTCGAATCTGCTGTCTATGACGGCCAAGCGGGCGGTCCAGTCGAGTTCCAAGGCCGGGCTACTTCCCCTCGATTTTAAGAACCGATATCGGCAGCAGTTTATCGACCGGCTGTGGATGCAAGGTTTGTTTGGAGTCCTGGCCCTCTATCTTCTCGGCTTGCTGGCGTACTTCGGGATCGTCGCGTTTAAGGGCTATCAACAGGACGGACTCCAAACGGCCGAAATCGGCCAAGGCAACGCCTACACCAACGCCGTCCGGCTTCACGATCAGGTGAAAGTGTTGCAAGAGCAGGTGAACCTGCAGTTCGCGGCGCTCAATTGCTATCTGATGGCTTCCACCAATCTCCCGACCGATCTCAACCTGGAATCGTTGAACTTCGATCGTGGCACTCGTTTGACCTTGTATGGCAACGGAGGACCGGAGGCCGCACCCCGGGTGTTCGATTTCAACGCCGCCTTGAAGCAATCAAAAGTTGGAGGCCAGCCGGTCTTCAAGTCAGTGGAAGGTCCCACGATCAATCTCAAACCGGGAGGCGCGCAGATCTCCTGGAATTTTAGCTGCGAGTTGCGTCGCCCTGAAGTGGAATGATCTCGTACCTCGACAAAATGAACCTGCGCCCCGCCGAAAAGCGGTTGGTGGTGGCCGCTGCGCTCGCTATTTTTGGCGTGCTGAATTTCATCTTTGTCGTCCCTCGGTTTGGGGAATGGGGGAGGATTGGGGAGCAGATGAAGGCCTCACAGGTGCGCTTGGATAAATACGCAGCGGAAGTCAATAAACAGGGCCTTTACAAAAAGGAGCTCGATCGGCTCCGCAGCATCGGGCACAGCGTTCCCACCGAGGATCAGGCGCTCGATCTGAGCAAAACCATCAACTTGCAGGCGGTGGTGAGCGGGGTCTCTGCCTCGAGCATCTCCACCGACCGTCGTCCCAGTGGAGGGAAGACGAACCTCTTTTTTGAGGAGAAGACGGCGACGGTCATTCTCACCTCTTCCGAACAGCAGCTGATTGATTTCCTCTACCTGCTCGGGAATGGCGACTCCTTGATTCGCGCCAAGAGCATGAACGTGCAGCCGGATAACACCAAGATGCGCCTGAGCGTTACCATGAATCTGGTGGCGAGCTACCAGAGGAAACCGCCGTCAAAAGTCGCGGCTGCCACCGGCGGCAAGGTTCCCGGACCCGAGGCTCCCGCGCCGATTACGACCGGCTCTCCTTTCAAGGCTCCGCCGCCACCGCCGCCCAAGACCAACATACCTGGACGGTTCAATAGCTTTCCTGCGAAGCCCAAATGACCCCGCGAATGTTTTTATCCATGTCTGGAAAGCTGACATTTCATCGCTCTGACCTTGTGAAAACCTTGCTCTTCGGTTTCCTGGCTTTGGCTCTCCCGTTCCTCGGGCTGGCTCAAGATGATCCTGCGGCTCCGGTGACTCCTCCGGCGGACGCCACGCCGGCTCAGACCCCTCCGGCTGAGGTGGACCCCAATGCGCCTCCGCAGGTGCCGCCAGTCACGCCGCCAGCACAACCGCCGGTTCAGCCTGCTCCTCAGCCTTCGATCGGTCCCGCCCGAATTCCGATTCCAGCAGCGGGGGCGGCTCGCAACAATTTCACGAATCGTATTGCCGGATTCAACTCCCCGACCAACCGGGCGAACCTAGCGTTGCCCTCCACCAGTGGGCTTCGCAGGCCAGTGCCCCCGCTGGGTGCCGGTCGTGCGAATCCGCCGCTGGGAACCGCCGCTGCGGGTCCCAATCCAGCGTTTCCTGCGGTGCCCGCCGCTGCGGTCGCAGCGCAACCTGGCAACGACGTCCCTACGACCGATGCCACCACCAATGGGATCACCGCTTCGGTCGGTAGCGATGGAACGCAAGTGTTTGACCTGAAGCTGCAGGAGATGGAGATCAACCAGCTGCTTGATTTCTATCAGGAGGTGAGCGGAAAGACGGTGTTGCGCCCGGCTAATCTGGCCGCGCCCAAGGTCACCCTGAAGTCCGCCTCTAAACTGAGTCGCAAAGAGGCTCTGGATGCTCTGGACAGTATTCTTTCGCTCAACCAGATCAGCATGGTGCCCCAGGGTGAGAAGTTCATCAAAGCGCTGCCCAACAATCAGGCCCAGCAGAGTGGCGCGGTTTTCTTCGATGGTGATCCGAATGATCTTCCCGAGGCGGGGGTGTATGTCCAATACATCGCAAAGTTTGAATTTCTCGATGCCAAGGATCTTGAGCAGTTGCTGAAGCCCTTTGCCTCGCCTACCGGAACGATGATCATCATCCCGAATACTCAGAACATTGTGATGCGGGACTTCTCTGAAAATGTTAAGCGGATGATCGAGGTGCTGCGCAAGATCGATGTCGAGACACCGCACGAATACGAACCGGTGGTGATCCCGATTAAGTACGCCCTGGCGGCGGATATCGCCCAGGTGCTGTCGAGTCTCACCGCGGGCGGGGGAGGCGGCGGCACCACCATCGGCGCGAGCAGTGGCGGGGCGGGGAGAAGCGGCTCGAGTGGCGGCGGTTTCGGAGGAAACTCCGGGGGAGGATTTGGGGGTTCCGGAGGCCGGAACAGTGGCTTCGGCGGGAATTCCTCCGGCCGAGGTGGCTTTGGCGGCGGATACGGGGGTGGCAGCGGTGGATACGGCGGTGGATACGGCGGTGGATTCAATAGCTACCAGAACGGGCAGCCCCAGTTGCTGGATGGCAATGGATTCAATCCGCAGTCAGGGGAGCCGGTCCCATTCGGTAACGGAGGTTTCAATCCCCTTCAAGCTGGCGTGAACCCGGTCGGCGGCGGGGCTGCGGCGGGAGGAAGCGCGGCAGGCCGCAGCTCATTCCAAAATCGCCTTTCCCAGATTGCAAATCGCGCAGGCGGCGGCGGCGGGCAGAACGACATCGTCGTTCTCGGACAAACCAAGATCATCGCCGACGAACGCACCAACTCATTGCTGATTTTTGCGAACAAACAGGATCTCACCAGCATCTCCAACATCATCGAGAAACTCGACGTGGTTTTGGCCCAAGTGTTGATCGAGGCGATTGTCATGGAGGTTTCGTTGTCTGATGGCCTCAACTATGGCGTCAGCTTCGTGCAACGGCCCAAGACCACCGGTAAATTTACCGGAGCCGGCGCTGTGAATAATGGCCAGGGGTTGAGCGATCCTTCAGTCCTAAGTTCGAATACCTCCTCCAACGGCCTCGGTCGGCTGGGTAACGCGCTTACCTACTTCGGTAAACTCGATGGGAAGTTCAATTTCGACTTTGCCGCCACCGCCGCCGCCACCGACAGCCGCATCAACGTCCTCTCTCGTCCGCGCATTCAGACGTCACACGCAGTCGCTGCAGATCTTTTCATCGGTGAAACACGACCCTATCCCACCGGTGTGAGCAGTGGTGGTTTCGGCGGCAGCTATGCCTCCATCCAGCAGCTCCAAATCGGTATCACCCTCTCGGTCATGCCGCTCATCAATCCAGACGGCCTGGTGGTGATGGATATCAAGCAGCGTGTCCAGAACCGGGGTGAGGATATTAAAATTGATAACGTGGGTCTGGTTCCGTCCACGGTGGAACGAGAGGCCAGCGCCAAGGTCGCGGTCCGAGATCGGGAGACCGTCATGCTTGGTGGGTTTATTAGCACCGACAAGAAGAAGGAGCGTGGCGGAGTTCCACTGCTCAAGGACATCCCTCTTCTGGGTGCTTTGTTCCGCAGCAACACGGACTCTTCCAGTCGACGTGAACTGATCATCCTCATTCGGCCTACCGTGCTCCCCACCCCGACCGACGCTGCCGATATCGCGATGGAAGAAAAAGCAAAGATGCCGGGTGTGACGCTAGCGGAGGAAGAATTTGATCGTGCCGAACTCAAGCGGATCGAGGAGGCTCGGCGCGAGCTGAAGCGCCGCCAGAAGACCACGCGATGAGCCGGATCGAGGATTGGAAAACCATAGGTTGCCATCCAGGGAGTTTTCCCGGTATTTTCTCTCCCCTGGTTGGGCGGTTGGCGCAGTGGTAGCGCAGCAGCTTTACACGCTGTGGGTCGGGGGTTCGAATCCCTCA
>JAYTTC010000276.1:0-1896 GCA_043745255.1 Verrucomicrobiales bacterium | reverse complement strand
ATGAGAATCTCCCCATAGCGAGTCTTGGCGGTTTCGAGCGGGATAAAAATTCGATTCTCGGATTGTTTTGCTCCCTCTTTTCCACTCTCGGCGGCGGGTCCACCGCCCCGAGGGCTCATGATCCCGATGACGTGATAATAGTCCGATCCCACTCGCACTTGTCTTCCCAGGGGAGATTCCAAGGGGAAGAGAGTGGAGACGATCTCAGCCCCGAGAACACAGACATTCGCCTTGGCTTCGGTTTCCAAGTCGGTGAAGAAGCGACCTACACCCACCGGATAATTGCGCATCTCCGGGTACCAAGGCACCGTGGCCACGATGTCGCAGTCAACGCGACGACTGATATTCCACACATACTCACGCATCACCCGCGCGGGCAATACCACTGAGATCCCCGGGATGGTGGTTTGAAGACGACGAAGATCCAAATACGTCAAGCCGTACTGGAGGGCGAAACTCTGGCTCCCTTGATCAGACACCTTTCGTTCTTCGGGCGGCTTAACGCTTCGCAGAAGGATATTCTGGCTGCCCAGATTTTTAATTTGCTCCTGAGCCTCGAAGCTGGCGCCTTCGCCGATGGCTAACATCGCGATCACCGAGCAAACTCCGAATACAATTCCGAGCACGGTCAAAAGCGAGCGGAGTCGATGAAGCCAAAGACTCTTCATCCCCAAATGGATCGTGCGGCGAATCCGAGAGAATGTAAAACCGCCGACCGGCTTGAATTCAGGGGTCATGTGTCGTGGCCTCCATCACATGAGAAACACGTCCTGCGTGACGCAGATCGCTCTCCAGCTCCCCGTCTCTAAGCCGAAGTACACGATGACTCCGTTCAGAAACGCTCAGGTCATGGGTCACCAAGACTAAAGTCTTTCCGCTCGCATTGAGTTCGTCAAACACCCGGAGGATCTCGGCACCCGATGCGGAATCCAAATTGCCGGTGGGTTCGTCCGCCAGGATCAGTATCGGATCATTCACTAGGGCTCTCGCGATCGCCACCCGCTGTTGCTGTCCCCCCGAGAGTTCGAAAGGTTTATGATGAAGCCGATTTTCCAACCCAACCATCGCCGCCATCTTCACGGACCGCTCCCGAGACTCCGCCTCAGCACACCCCTGGTAGTACAGCGGCACTTCGATGTTTTCCAACACCGTTAGTTGCTGAATGAGATGATAGGACTGGAAAATAAAACCCAGGCGACGACTCCGAACCATCGAGAGCGCATCGTCGTCGAGTGCCGAGACATCTTGATCTCCCAGGAAATAGCGGCCGGAGGTGGGACGATCGAGGCAGCCCAATAGATTCAAGAGAGTTGATTTTCCGCATCCTGAGGGCCCCATGATGCTCACATACTCGCCCGGATCGATACAGAGCGAGAGCCCTCGCAATGCCGGCACCGTGATCGAGCCCATTTGATAGGTTTTGCGAACCTCCTCGAGACGCAGAATAGCTTTTGAGCTCATGCGATCCAGCCGGCCGCTAGGTCTTCTTCGCCTCTGTCTTAATCGCAGGCGACGGTGCAGCGGCGGGGGACTTCCCCTGCGACGCATCCGTTGAGCGATCGGACTCCGCTTCCGAATGAACCGGCTGTTTGAGCAATACCCGGTCTCCCTCCTTGAGTCCGTTCTTGATCTCTATGAAATCGTCGTTGAACTGTCCGATTTCCACTTGGCGGGGCCCCGCGCTGGGGCCGCCCACCACGTAACACACCTGTGTTGCCCCCGACGGACCGACGGCCTGGATCGGCACATAGACTACGTTGTCGAGGTGGTCGACGAAGATCTGCACCTTCGCCGTCATCCCTGGCTTGATCCAATCTTGAGAGCCGTCGACCGCGATGGTGGTGAGGTAGACCTTGAGATCTGGGTTCATCCAGCGATTCTGGGAATCAGGAAGGA
>JAYTTC010000275.1:0-6913 GCA_043745255.1 Verrucomicrobiales bacterium | reverse complement strand
CAAAGCGCATATAATTGCACATCATCCGCGCACCGGTGAGCGCCTCAAACAGGTCCAGAATCCTCTCCCGTTCTCGAAATGCGTACATCAGGGGCGTGCCCAACGCGCCCATGTCCATCAACAGAAAGCCCGTCAGACAGACGTGGTTCACCACTCGAGTCAGCTCTGCGGTAATCACGCGGATGTATTCCGCCCGTTCTGGAACCTGCAATCCGGCCAACTTTTCCACCGCCAGGGCATAGGCCCAGTTGTTGGTCAGGGAGCAGAAATAATCCAGCCGATCCGTGTAGGGCATCGAGCCAAGGTAGCTGGTATTTTCAGCAATCTTCTCATGGTTGCGATGCAGATAACCGAAGACAGGCTTGAGCTTCACCACGGTCTCCCCGTCGAGAACCACATCCATGCGAAAGACTCCGTGAGTGGAGGGATGATGGGGTCCCATCGATATCTCGAGCAACTCGCCGAGATCTTCACCCTCAGCAGAACGCTGAGGGGCCAAGGTGTAGTTGAGTCCGGTCGTGGAAGAGGGCTGAGTGATCATCCGGGTAAGCGCAAGGCTGAACGGGACCTACTAAGGTGCAACGGAAATGTCCGATTCGAAATCATGAGTCCAGTTCTGGTTTGCGGGGTATTGGATATTCCGAATCCACAGCGCAGCCAAGCCTTGAAATTATCAGCTATTCCTTCTCACCTCGATAGAACCCTGATATGAGAATTCCGCCATGGAGCCGATTCGTATCAAAGATCTTCCTCTCGCCGACCGTCCCCGGGAGCGACTTGAGCAATTTGGACCAGATGCCCTGCGAAACGCCGACTTGATCGCGATTCTCCTGCGAACAGGACTCCGTGGATCGTCGGCAGTTCAGGTCGCCGAAGACTTGGTTCGCCGATTCCCTTCGCTGGCCGTTCTATCGCGTGCGTCACTCGATGAAATCCGCGCGGTCCGTGGGATCGGACGAGACAAAGCGATCGCTCTGAAGGCCGCATTTACGCTGGCGCGTCGGATGGCAACTGAGGTTGGAGTAGAGCCGCCGTTGCTCGACACCCCGGAGAGAATCGCAGATCTGCTGCGTGACGAGAATCGACAGTTTCAGGTAGAGAACTTCCAGGTGGTGCTACTGAACACCCGACGTCGATTGATCCGAGTGGAGAACGTCTCCCAAGGCACGCTGGATACCTTGCTCGTCCATCCACGTGAGGTCTTCCGCCCCGCCATCGCAGCGAATGCCTCCGCGTTGGTTGCGGTTCACAACCATCCCAGCGGAGACCCGACGCCGTCCGACGCAGATGTTCGCGTTACACGGGATCTCATCCGTGCGGGGCAGTTGCTGAAAATTGAGCTTCTGGATCACTTGATCCTTGGGCATCGAACCGACAAGCGTCCGAGAGATTTCGTCTCCCTGCGCGAGCTTGGGTATTTCCACGGATGAGGGCCTTCGTGCAGTGCTACGACCGCCACTCATCCACCCACCCGGGAAAAGGACATTGCCGACATAGCGCATCAGAGTGCTCGCAAAAGTCGCTGACGATTTGAAGCAGGCCTTGCTGCATGGCAGCCTTGCGAAGACTGCATTTGTTGCGATCACCGGAGAGCAATCGATCGCGAGCCAGTTTGAGTGTCGCGTTGTCCTGAGCCTGCGGCCAGGCAAAGTAGCGACGTTCAACCTCCTCCCGTGTTTGCCCAGACGGCCCCGTGCCCACCCGTCCCCAAACCCATGGGAGGAACACATTCATGGCGATATCCGAAAGCCGGGCATCTCCAAGCAACGGACGGGGTCCATCGAACGACGCGGCACGAAAGGTCCAGTGTCTTTCCCAGAGTGAGTCGCGCGGAATCTCAAGTGAATCTCGGAGAGAACTGCAGAGATCCCTTGGTTTGGGTGGAGCGATATGGATCCACTGCTGCACACGCTGGGAAAGATCGCTTCGGCTGAGCCAATGCGACGCGAGAGCTAATCTTCGTTGGGGATGGTTGGCCGGCCGGAGATGGTGGAGGTGCCAGAGGCTTCTTGGAAGCGCGTGTTCCTCCAACTGCGTGCGAGCCCCCTCCCAATCCCGTAAGAGCCGACGCTGGTAATCAGCCCAGGGTGTCGACTCGATGGGTTGAGACGGCGGAAGAAGCCCGGCGATTCCGAGTAACTTCGCCAAGAGCGTCTCCGAGGAATCACCTGGACTCCAAAATGATGGCACCAGTTCGCCCAACCGTTGCATGGGCCAGATATTCTGTTTGTAACCCAGAGCTCGAAAAACAAACTCCCAGAGAGTTTGATCCCAACCCACTGCGGATGCCCTCAGTGCCATCCTGGCAGCCTTGACATGAAATCGAGTGGTCGCAGCCTCACGCAGCAAGGCAAGCTGCTCATCACTTGATAGCGCGCGCAATGGCATCCTGCATTGGCCGGCCAACTCGGTGGGCCACCGTGCCGCGCGCTCCGAATTGTGCCAGTGCTCGAGTTTCTCGACCGACGTCTCCAACTGCCCGGCTAATTCGAGCGTGGGAAAGGTCTCCCGACCGTTGGACTTCCAGATCACATGGAGAATCACATTCGCGTAGCCCGGGTTGGTGGCGTGGCCATGGGATCTCCACCCGCTCGGGTGCAGATCGATCTCGATGTCTCCCTCACGTGCCGTCTCTCCTGGCCATTGCAGGATCGCACGTTTGAAATCAGGCCCGGCCTCCCGATTCCAGAATCCCGGATGCAGAACTTGGAGACGTCGCCCGTCGGTGGTGCACAACTGATCACGCCTCAATCGCTGGTGAAACCAGATCGCCTGAAGAAGCCGCTCGGGGGGAGGCGTGAGCCCGTCCTCGCGCAAGAATGAGGGCCAAGCGTACGCGCTGCGCCATTCCGAATAAGTAGTGTGGAGCTCCAAGGCCACGGCGAGGTCAGGTAGTATTGAGTCGTGAGATGTCTGTCAAGTCGGGCGTGTGCCACCTGTCGGACTTACCCCCCCGCGAACGTAGTCCTGCTGCGGAGCGACGTGCTAAGTCCGACGGCCTGGCAGGCGAGGTGCGACAACGAGACGGGCAATAGCTTGAATGGGCCGGGCATGAGGCGGACCGAGCACGGGGACTACTTCATCCGCTTGAGCTTTAGAGTCGTGGCATCGAATTGACCGAAGCCTTCGGTACCTCGAAATTCGCAGATGAGCTCCACGCTGACCAGCCCAGGCAATTCGAAAGCGTAATGCAACGGAGCCCAGGCAGCATTTATACTCAACCCTGTTGATTCGCGTTCCCCTGAGATGCGCACCATCACTCCGGCATTGGTGGCCCCAGCCGACAGGCCTACAGCCCTCGAGAGGCAAGAAAGCTCGTAACGTCCACCCTCGAGAAGGATCTGCCTCCGCCACGATCCAGAGGTCCAGGTTCCTGTCGCTTTCAGCTCCAGCCAATTCACTCCATCGTCGCGCACGCGACGCGATTCCATACTGTTTTGATTCCCCTTCTTGGGCTGCCATCCGGAAATCCTGGCGATCCCCTCCTCGCCGAACCGGAGCGGGTTCTCCGGGTGTGCCAACTGCTGCGCGACCTCGTCGTGCCGTCGCTGGATACGGGTTTTGAAATCGTCCAGGGCGGAGCGATACTGCCATCCAGAGAAGAAGCCGGAGTCCGCATTCGAGCTGATGCGGGCGGCGAGGGTGTCCGTTTTCGCTAGCAGGATCTCGGTCTGGAAATGATTGGTAAAAACTTCGCTGAGCCTCTTCAGATAGCGGCTTCTCCCCTCGGGCGTGCTGAGAATCGCCTGAGCCACGACTCCCTTGCAGAACGGAAGAATCGATTTCGGCGGGGAAAGTCCCACTCCTAGCGTCTGATCTAGGCCGTGGGGCATGAAAACCATCTTGTCGCGATCGATGTCGTGGAAGACCCTATAGTTGTTAGGCCCGAGGCAGTAACCGTCCCAGTGTTGCAGCAACATTTCCACCGCAGCAAAGGTCAGAAAACGATCCACATCCAGGAGACTCTCCAATCGTGCCCATCGATTGGAGCTATTGGTCAGCTTCGTTGCGGCCAGCAGCGCTTCGAGGTCGCTTCGATCGCTGGGTGTGTCACCGGAATCGACATCCAGCTTCTTGGAGATATCCCCTCCCGATCCGCCGTCATACAGATTGCCCCGAGCGGACGAGAAATGCTTTTTTAAGAAGCGTTTGTTGTATCCCTCCACTACCACGTAGAGGCCCAGGTCGCGACCATTCAGCGACACACGAGCGTGCCCGACCCGAGGGGAAGGCACTCCCGCTTCCTGAAAAAGTTCCCGGGAGAGTTTCTCCGAGAGATAGGAGGGATCCTGAACTGAGTTATTCAGATGAATCTTGTCGAATCCCTCGAGACGCTGACCGGGCGCAAATTTGTCGAAGTTGAGAGTGAGCGAGGGTTTTTGGTCGATCGTCTGGAAAGAGTAGGAGCCCTTGAGGTGGATCGCCACGTTGGTGTAGGTGGTTTTTCCAACTCGGACCTGGGCTTGTACATCCACCCGTTCGGGTCGCGGTTTCCCGAAGGTTTGATGGTAGTCTCGCAGCACCTTCATTCCCTCGGGAGAAAGGGTCAGGTTGAGCTGGGGCACTTCCGTTCGCGCAAAGAAGTCGGGCTCTGCGGCAAGCGCGCGACACCCCATCGCCAGGGATGCCAGGGATGCCAGGGATGCAACGGCGGTGATAAACGCAAACCAACGAGGCCGGTGCGCTTGAGTAGACTGCCCGTTGAGTTTCATCCTGTTGTTCGGTTGCTGTCCGGAGTTCCTACCGCCCGCCCAAGGCTCGCGGCGCGAGCGCAGAGAATGGCGTGAACGGGAAGCATGGTGCTGGAGACGGATCACCCCTGGCAAGGGTTACAGTGCGGACAGGGACCTGCGGTGGAGTGACCCTCGCCGAATCCTTTTCACTCAAGAGGTTTTCGGTCGCGAGTGAAGTGAGGGCAAGCTTCTGGTGCGCTGTCTCGGACGAGGGACCCCGCGCGGATGGGTGTGATTAAAAGCGGGTGAGAATGGGGTCTCGCCTATTCGAAGAGGTGGGACGGGGATGGGCCGATACGGCCCACGCTACAGAACTACAGCTGGCGTGCTCTCGCACGGTTTCCCTCTTCTGTAGTGTCGTCCGTATCGGACGATCCGGGCGGGGGATGGGCGGATACGGCCCGCACTACAGAACTGCAGCCCGGCTTCTGTAGCGTCGTTCAGAGCCCCGGTCTTTTTTGCGTCTCTTGCGCTTTTTCGCGGCTAAGCCCGGCCCTGCCCGTTTCCGATCGGGGGAGGAGCGTTTACAGCGGAGGACGCGGAAGGGAGAGGGAACCTGTTCCGAGAACCTACTTCTGTCGGGACATCGCGGCCGCTGAAGGGAGCGGCGCCCTCACGCAGCGACCCATTCAGGCTTTCTCCAAGCATCCAGATCTCATCCACTTTTAATTGCACCCCGCGCGGATCCCAGCCGGAGTTCCAGCTTGCGGCAAACTCGACCCTGCCGTAGAGCGTGTCTCGCCATCGACTGTGTGGCACCCCATGATGCGCGTTCACTCATTCCACCAACGTCTGGTCTTCCCCGTGATACTGATACTGTGCCACGGTTGGCTAGTGACGACCCGAGCCAAAGCTGCAACGAGTTCCGCGCCCCCAGTGGCCCCCACCCTTGCTCATACCACGGAACTTCACGGGGATCGGCGCGAGGACCCTTACTTTTGGCTGCGTGAAAAGACCAACCCAGCCGTCATTCGCTATCTCAAGGCGGAAAACGCCTACACCGCAAAGAAGATGAAGCCCACCGAGGCGCTTCAGAAAAAACTCTTCAAAGAGATTCGCAGCCATCTCAAGGAGACTGATCTGTCTGTTCCCTATCTCCATGACGGGTGGTATTACTACTCGCGCACCGAGGAGGGAAAACAGTATTCCATCTACTGTCGAAAGAAGGGTGCCCTGAGCGCTCCTGAGGAGATTCTGCTCGATCTCAATCGGATGGCTCGGGGGAAGAAGTTCCTGTCGCTCGGTGCGCTGAATGTCAGCGATGACGGGAACCTGCTGGCCTACTCCACCGATAGCACGGGATTTCGGGAATACCTGCTGCAAGTGAAGGATCTCCGAACCGGAAAACTGCTCCCCACGCGGGTCGAGCGCGTCAGCGATGTAGAGTGGACTTCCGATAACAAGACCCTGTTTTACACCGTCGAGGATGAGACCAAACGATCCTATCGTCTCTATCGTCATACTCTCGCCGGAAGTGGACCCGACACGCTCGTTTTCGAGGAGAAGGACGAGCGCTTCGATGTAGGGGTCGAGCGCTCCCGCAGCCGTCAGTGGCTCTTCCTAATCGTCGATAGTCACACCACATCAGAGGTGCACTATCTGCCCGCAGACCGTCCTTCGGACAAATGGAAACTGATCGCGAAGCGGGAACAAGACCATGAGTATAGCGTCGATCATCACGGGAACTCCTTCTACATCCTTTCCAATCAAGCCGGACGTAACTTCGCTCTCTTCAAAGCCCCCACCCTCGATCCCTCTCGCACTCATTGGGAGACGGTGATTCCACATCGCCAGACAGTCATGCTGGAAGAGGTAGATTTTTTCTCCCGGTTCTATGTGGTCTCTGAACTGGAAAACGCACAGCCGCATCTCCGCGTGATCGACATCGTGACGGGTGAAAGCCATCGACTCGGTTTCTCAGAGGCGGCCTACTTCGCTCATCTTCAAACCAACCCTGAATTTGAAACCCCGTCCATTCGCTACACCTACGAATCTCTCACCACGCCGCCGAGCGTCTACGATTACGACTGGAAGAAACGCGAGAGCACTCTGCTGAAGAGAACTGAAGTCCCGGGTGGGTTCGACCCCAGCCACTACCAGGCCGAGCGGATTGAGGCCATTGCTCCCGATGGGAAACGAATCCCCATCTCGCTGGTGTATCGCAAAGGGGTTCTCCGGGA
>JAYTTC010000274.1:0-6937 GCA_043745255.1 Verrucomicrobiales bacterium | reverse complement strand
TTGGCCAGACCTGCGGCGCGCCAGGCAGCCTGCGGTTCTAAGCCCCGTCTTTTTTGCGACTAGACCCCGTCCTGCCCGTTTCCCGATCCGGAGCGTGTTGTTTTAGCGCGGATGGCACGGATGACGCGGATGGGAGAGGGAACCTGTTCCGAGAACCTACTGCTGTCCGGTCATCGCGGCTGCTGAAGTTGGCGGCTCTCTCACGAGATACCGCTACCCTCAGGCACCGTAGATACCCTCGACATGATGGTGCCGGTCTCGCCAACCCAGGGATAACCGCCGTGAAACAGAATGAACTTCGTGCGCGGATTGGCCTCGATCAGGTTCAACAAGTTCATTGGGTTGGAGCCGTGGATGCGGGCGTGTCGGTATGAAACTGAAACGGCAGCTCTTGCTTGGCACTCAACTCGACGAGGTGCCATAGAATGAAATTCTCGACGAAGAATTTTACGGCGTCGTCGCGGATGGTTTCGCGTGTGTTTGGCGCGCAGCGGACACCGTAGGCGGTGGCGACGAAATCAATGACTGGGGTTATGCCACAAAGCGGCGCCTGCGCGTCGGCCCAGGCGGCCTGGGACTGGAGATCCAGCAAGGCGAGCAGTGTAAGCGGCGGTTTCGTTCCGTTGCTTCGGACCGAACTGCAAAGCAGTGAGTGCCGCGATGGTTTCGGCGAGTCGCCGTTTTCTGGCGACGGCGTTGCCCTTGGGTTTAGCGGCGGACATGAAGGTGTTTGGCGACGAGTTGGTCGATGTCGTCCTGCGAGAGGTCGAGGGTTTTTACGTCACGGCCCATGGTTTGCAAGGTGTCGCGGTCGGGATAGGTCAAGGTGCGCAGGTCGGTGGCGTTCACCTGGGTGTGGCCGCTGAATCGCCGGAAATACTGGTCCACCACGGTGGAGTTCAGAAAGGCATAGAGGCCGACGGCCAAGGTGCGCTCCAATCCATGCCCGCTGGCGTGGAAGTAATTCAGGTGATTCTCGAAACCGATCCACTTCGCTTTCACTTGGCCTCTAACGCGGGCCATCAGGGGAGAAAGCGCCGTTCCATGGGCCGACCTGATTGCGATTGCTCGGCATCGTTTCACCGAGCACCCTACAGATCTCCCGACCTGAGCACTCCGTCAGGACTAGGGCTTGGCCGCCCGCGGGCGACCCTAGAACGCGTGCAGCCCGCGAACCGAGCGACCTGCCTGATGCAACGCCGCCAATCCGCTGGTCAAGGTGCTGAAATGCCGCACGCAATCTACCAATGGAGGCTGGCCACGGATGACCCGTTCGACGCCGAGTGTCAGCGGACGGTAGCGCTTTTCCTCAGCACCCTCGGTTGGGGGCGATGAACGATGCTCGCCGGACAATTTTCACTGCCCGCAACGTCCCTACCGCATTGCGCGCCAGCCATACTTCGCCATACGAGCCGGCCCCGATGCGGTGCAGCAGAGTGTAGTCCGGAGATCCGTTCACGCAGTCTCGTGCGTTTTCAAGAGCCCAACTTGCATGCCCGACTTCTTCATAGAATCGTGATCGGCAATCGAGTGGCCGACTCTGAGGAGGTCACGCGGACATTTCCGGAGGGGACGGGTCGAATCGAGCTCCTCGCTCTTTATGAAGTGCAGGACGGAAGGATTGTGAAGGCCTGGTTCATTCAAGGGAAGAAGACCTTGGATCCGGCTTGAGAGCTGGTCTCTACTTCAGTTCAGCGAGGTAGGCCACGAGGTCGCGGATTTCGAACGGCGACAGAAGATCCAGCATCGGCGGCATGCTGCTGATCGTGCTCGTGACGGTGCTCTTGATGCGGGTCCTGGGGATCGGGCGCACTTCTCCATCCGAAAGTCGCAGGCTGATCTGACCGGGGTTCTCGCTCAACCTCTGGCCGTCCACCACATCGCCGTCCTGCAGCGTCACTATCACGGTCTCGAATCCGGGCGCGATCCGCGCGCTCGGGTCCACCAGGGATTCCAACAAATAGTCGCGAGTCGATCGGGCCCCCACACCGTTCAGCATTGGGCCTGCCTGCTTGCCAGGCCCACCGGCGTCATGGCAGCGCACGCATTGAGCTCCGACGTGATTCCGGAAGAGGTCCTCGCCGCGGCGTGGATCTCCTCCGTACAGCGCTTCGGTCAGTCGGGGCCCGGGCACACGGACTCCCTGCGCGGGGACGGGCTCCCCGGCGCGTCTTTCCGTTCGGACATGTCTAATCGCCGCGGCCTGCGATACATCGAGCGCCAGTTCTGGACGAAGCTCACCTCTGTCCAGTGCATCCATCTTGCTTCGAATGAACGCGTCCAACGCGCCTTGTTTCATGCGTCCAGCCAATGCGAGCGATCGTTGCTGTTCGGGCAGGCCAAATTGGTCGAATCGACGAGCCACGCACTCCACGAATCGCACCGGATCGGATGCCGCGAATAGTTCCAAAGCGACCGGCCGCAACTCGGCGATCTTGGAGTCCAAACTCTCCTCTATGAGTGGAAGCGCTTCGCGCGGATAGGTGGCGGCGAGCACTCGCAAGGCCATAACTCGGGTGGCGGGTTTTTGTGCCTCGGACGCACAGACGTTGCGCAGAATTGAGGGCTCCACTCCGATCGCGTTTTCACTCACTCCTCGCGCAATGGATTCCGCCAACGTCGGACCGGAGCTCGCGAAGAGGTTGGTGATGTTCGATCGAATCAGCGATCGACCGAGGGACGCATCGACGGCGGACTTAGGTGTCATCCGACGGACAACACCCTCTACCCGATCCAACGCCGGAGTGCGATCCCAT
This sequence comes from Verrucomicrobiales bacterium, assembly GCA_043745255.1. GTDB lineage: Bacteria > Verrucomicrobiota > Verrucomicrobiia > Limisphaerales > UBA11320 > UBA11320. The sequence continues at coordinate 4,181 of JAYTTC010000274.1, read as the reverse complement.
GAGGCCAGCGCCTCGAAGGCCTCCCCTCGCATGGGCTCGGGCCGACGAGTGTCGAGAGTGAATCGCATCAGGCGGTCGGCATCCTCCCTTCGTCCCAGCCTTAGTGCGGCGCTGATGGCACGTCGTGTAATGGCCTCGGGCGCGTTCGATGGACTCTCATCCAGGATCGCTGCGAGGCGCGGTAGCACCGTAGGAATGCCGTCGTCGTCATGGATGGCACGCACCGCCTCGAGTCGAACGACAGGATCAGCATCTTCCAGAAACGCCGTGACCTCCGGAGAACCGAGTCGACGAAGCGCCACCGTCGCGCCCACGCGCACCGCCGCCGAAGGATGTGCCGCGAGGCGACGCAACGGTTCCGTCTTGCCGATTCCTGCCAATGCATACACGCAGGCATGGCGCAAAAATGCATCCGCGTTGTTATTCGTCTCGAGGATTCTGACGAGCGTCGGCACTGCGGAGACATCTCCCGCTTTCGCTAGTGCCGCGGCGGCGTGAAATTGCACGCGCGGCTCTGAATCTCCCAGCAGGCGGATCAAGGCAGCGGCGGCTCCAGACGCATGCAGATCACCGGCCATTCTCGCCGACTGCGCTCGAATTTCAGGATCGGTGTCGAAGTAAGGGAGCGCATCGGCGAGGCGTCGGTCCCTGAGTTGTCCGATTCCCCAAAGAGCATGGATTCGGGCTAGACGGGCGGCTGTCGCGTCCGTAGCGACTTGGCGCAGGAGAGAGGATTCGTGTCGGCGCACCAATTCAAACTGAGCCCGCAAGCGGATGCGCATGTCCGCGTGCGCGAGCAAACTGCGCAACAGCTCCCGGCTGCGGGTCTTCATGCCCTCGGCGAGTAAATTCCGCACCTCTTGGCGTGTCGCGGATCCTGCGGCGGCTGGATCGTCGAGAACCCAGATGGCACCCTTGCCGTCTGGATTCCACATTCCGTCCCAGTCGGCGATATACATCGCGCCGTCCGGACCGAAGGTCACCGCGCTGGCCATCATCCCGGAGAGCAGCACCTGCTCGTCCACCATCTCGAAACCTGCGCCATGGGGTCGCGTCTTGAAGGTCGTGATCTTCTGAACGGGAAATTGCACCAGGAAGAAGGAGTTTCTGTAGGCATCATTCAGCCCGGTCCCGGGATTGTATTTGAAACCCGAGGGGCCGACGGAGTAGTTACTGATCGGCGGTGTGATGTGGGCCGGCTGACCGGGATGGAGCGGAACCCACATCCGCTCGTTGATCCAGGGATTGTAGTCCGGCAATAGAGTCTGCTTCCGCCAGCCGCGTTCCTTGAACTGCCAGTGGAGTCGCCATCCGGAGTCACTTCCTTCGGTGATGTAAACAAATCGTTCCCGCTCGTCTGCGAGGTCGCCATCGTTGTCCACTCCAAACATATTTCCGAATTCATCGAAGGCGATCTCCTGTACATTGCGCAGACCCGAGGCAAACACCTCCAACTCCGAACCGTCAGGATTCATGCGGAGCACCGCACCGGTATTCGGCATGTTCAAGGTTCGCCCTTCCCGGGTCTTTACCACAAATCCATTGTCCCCCTGCGAGAAATAGATCCGACCGTCGGGCCCCATGACTAGCCCGTGGAGATCGTGGCCATCAAAGGCCGCATGGACACCGAAGCCGTGGAAGAGGGACTTTGCCGACTCCGCGATGCCCGTGCTGTGCGGATCGCGCAGTCGCCACAAATCAGGGTAGACCGTGGCAAGCACCTCACCGTCCCAAGGAAACACACCGGCGAGAACTCCGGTGACTTCCTCATGAAACCCCTCATAAAAGAGCGACGATTGCGTGGCCCGGCCAGTGTGCATCGGATCGTCCAACCGTCGGATGCGTTCCTTCACCCCCATCAGGTCGCGCCAGTCGTGCGAGCCATCGTGATTGTAGTCTCGAAGCCAGCGCGCATTTTCCGAGCTTCGTTCGGGCGACATTCGCGACCGAAAAAAGCGACGCAGGTCCGCGATGCTGCGGTTCGACAAATCCTCCAACAGCCAGTCCGGATGCGCTCGAATGTCGATGTCCACCGTGCCGCGACGGGCGGTCTCTGCCACGTACAGTCGGCCTTGATCATCGAAGTTCAGCGCGACGGGATCCGCCACCATCGGCTCGCGAGCCCAGAGCGAGAGGGTGAGTCCCTTGTGGGGAACATAGGTTGGCGAGGCGGCTCCCGGGGATTGGGAAAGTCCGCATGTCGCGAAAGCAAAGCAGCCGAGGGCCGCAGTAGCCAGGGTCCAGAGGAATCGGGTGTGGAGGAACATGGATCAAAATTAAAACGACTCGAGCGACAGCCCGGGATTGAGGGTCAGATCGCGATTCGCGGCACCACCCCGCTCGCGGATCAGCAGCCGGCCTTCATGCAACGACACACTCTCCACGCCCGCAAAGTCGGCTGGGATGCGGAGGAGGAACACGGCATAGGCGCGGGTGGTCGTTTGCGCGGCGTCCAGATACTGCAGCACCGGACGGCCGAAAATCGGACCTTTTTTCACAAGCACTGCGAACGGTTGGTGCAGGCCCGTCGTGCCGAATTCCAATCCACGGGCCGCAGGCCTGCCATCCCGAACATCACGCCAGACGCTTACCCAAGGATAATCACGCGTGCGCCAAAGATAGCCGACCAACAATCCGCTGGACGGAGACGCGGCGGTGATCCAGCCGTAGTCCTCGTCGATCGCGAACGAAGCCACGCTCGGGTCGGGGCTGCCGGTCAGATGCCGCAGGTCCGCGGACTCGCCGTCGCGGTTCAGCGCGCGGGGCCAATGCGATGTGGGTTCCTCCGGATTCGGCATCGGTCCGCCCTGGGCGAAACCGCGGCGGCCATTGCAATCCACCACCGTGTTGGTGGCGAGAAAGGGCGGACCGAGGGTGGGGTGTTGAACACAGTTGTACACCCGACCGAGCTTGTTCTCGTTGGAGACGGTCTCATGGACGACAGCGAACGCCTCGCTGCGGGAAAACTCCACCCTCCGTTCCACGCGGAGTCCCGCGATCGGCAGGACGGCCGACATTCGGCCCCGGATTGCGGCACCCTCCTCGTGCGGGGCTGCGTCCAATCTCCAGATGACATTCGGCGCTTCGCCATGGTAGGGCATCCCGTTGGCCGCCTCGGAGTCGGAGGCGGGTCCCCATCGATCCAAGCACAGGAAGTGGCCGAAACCATGCGTGTGGATGTCCCCCGGCCGGGGAGTCCCCCATGAGAATGGATTGAGAGTGGAACCTGTCAGATGGAAATCAGCCAGCGATCCGCCGCTCAGATCGAACACCAGCACTGCGCCCGGATGGGTGAAGCGCAGGGAGGCTCGTTCCGTTACCGCTTCGCCAGCGGCGGGGCAGGGCAGCGTGGTGCCCAGCGCAAGCGCCACCGCAATCACCTTCCAATGATGACGGCTCATAGGCGGCGATTACTTGGTGTGACCCTTCACGGTGGTCTTGATCTTGTAGAGGCTCTTGCTCGCGGTGATGAACAAGGTGGAACGATCGCGGCCCGCGAACGCGACATTGGCCGTCCAGGGTTCGGGGACATCAATGTGCTCGATGGTTTTCCCTGCAGCGCTTACCACTGAAACTCCTTTACCCGTGAGGTACACATTTCCCTCTTGGTCGATGGTCATTCCGTCGGAACCGATCGCACAGAACAGTTTCTTGTCGCTCACGCGACCGTCCGCGTGCACCGCATACGAATACGTCTTGCCCGAGCCGATATCGGAGACATACAACATTTTCCCGTCGGGGGTGCCGATGATGCCATTGGGCTGCTTCAAATCGTCGATGACGCGAGTGACCGTCTTGCGGTTCGCCGTCATAAAATAGACATGCTCCCCGCCTTGCTCGCCCTCGCCGCGATGCCAGTAGGGGCGCTTGTAAAGCGGGTCGGTGAAAAAGAGGGCGTTGTCGGGACGCACCCAGACATCATTCGGACCATTGAGCAGCTTGCCGCGATAGTCGTTCAGTAGGACGGTGACCTTGCCCTTTGGAGAGATGGACCAGAGCTCATTCTTTTCATCCGCGCAGGCAATCAGATTTCCATGGCGGTCGAAATACATCCCATTGGAGCGACCTGCTGGCTTGAGAAAGGTCTTCAGAGTGCCATCGACGTCCAGACGCAGGATCCGGTCGTTGGGCTGGTCGGTGAAGTAGAGATTGCCCCGGGCGTCGACGGCGGGTCCTTCCGT
>JAYTTC010000273.1:0-1905 GCA_043745255.1 Verrucomicrobiales bacterium | reverse complement strand
ATCCAACCATCAATAGAGTATTTGAACCGGAAACCTCGAATGAAAGTGTTTCCGATGTTCCAGGCTTGGGTTTGTATCCGGAAGTGCCGTGGTCGAATCTCATGAGGCTCGGATCTTCTGCAGCGAGCGCAATATGACGAGCCAGCAAGGTGAGCAAAAGCGCTGTGACTCGGGCCATGAGACGAGTGATTGTCGCCGGGCGGCTGGGTGATTGCAGGGTCATGGTTTCTTCCCTCCCGTGAACCAGTTCCACGCATTCGATGCAATGTTTGCCACTGCGCTGAACGCGCTATTGATGGTGTTGTTGACGGCTATCGCCACGTTCTGAGCGGTCTTCACGAATCCATTGCCAGAACCACCGCCGGAGCTTCCAGCGCCGCCGCCGGCTCCTCCGCCTTGAGAAGTTGTAGTGCCTTGAAAGTTTGACGTAACAGCACCGCGCTGTGCCTGACTCGAATTTGCTGCTTGGGCATGGGTTCCTGCAGCAGCCGTGCGGCCAGACGTGGACTGGTTGCCGGAGGAAGCGCCTACCTCATTCTTGCCCGAATTCGAAATAACGTGTTCGGCGAAAGCAAATGGCGTTTGGGCTATCGGACTTAGAATGTCGGCATACATACTTCCGACCGGTCCTTTTGAGGAATAGTTCAAGATTCTAGACCAATTCCCATCAATCTTGTCGTAGTGCGCGGCCACCTTGGTCGCGTTTTTCCCAATCTTTCCAATGTCAAACGCCGCCTTACCCCAGCTAACGATGTCCGCAGAGCTTGCCAGTGCCTCAGCCAAATCGTCGCGCCCTGTCACGGCGGCAAGAGTAGAAAGCTGCTTCGTCAAACCTGTTCCGACACCAACCGCATCGCCAGTAAGTAGACTCTCTGTGGTTTGCAAGGCGTCATAGAACCCTTGCAAGGAATCGGCCAACGCGTTCCACCGAATTGCTTCTAACTCATATTTCAAAGCTTCCTGCTGGTAGCTCGCGATTCTGGCGGCTTGTTCTTGCGAAAGCAGTCCGGCGGGGTCGAGGTAACGAAACGGATTCCCGTTCGCATACCCATAAGCCACCGGTCTCCACCCCGGTCCAATCGTTTTTACAGGGTCGGTCGAGAAGAACAAGCCCGCGTACGCTGAATAGTAGCGGGCGCGCATGAAGTAGAGGCCAGGCAGTTCCTCCATCACGCCCTGGCTGCCGACGAACAAATAAGGTTGAGAGGGGGCAATAGAGGGTTCAGCGAAGTTGGTGGTGCCGAGGAGGCGGCCGTAGGGGGTGTAGGCGTATTGCGAGACCAGCGCGCCTTGGTCGCCGGTGGTGGCGATGACGTTGGCCTGGGCGTCGGCGTGGTAGCACAGCAGGCGGCCCGCCGCGTCCACCCGGAACGCGAGGTCGGGGCCGTGGACATACCAAGCGGTGGCCGTGTCTGCCGCATCCGCATCGCACAGGATGCGCTCCATGCCGCCGACGAGGTTGAGGACGAACCTCGTCTCGGTCCCATTGACGGTGCGGGCCACCCGCCGGCCCAAGGCATCGTAGCGATTCCCGATGACGGTGTTGGTGGTGCCGTTGCGACAGCGGATCTCAGTAGTGCGGTTGTCCTCGTCGTAGGCGAGCGCGTAGCTGGCTCCGGCAGAGGAGACGGCGTTGGTCAGATTGCCGCTGGGGTCGTAAGCGTAGGTCCAGTTGAGGGGCGGACTTCCGCCCGCTGCGCCCGGCGAAGGGACGATTTGCCGCGACTCCAACCGTCCGCTCTTCGTGAACTTCGTAGCTTCATCGGTCAGCAGTGGCGGACGCCACTTCAACGTGCCGCGTTCCGTCGCTCCAGTCTTGTTGCCGTTGCGGTCGTAGGCGTAGGTGAGCGCCACGTTGATGGAGGCTGGTTTAGGCTCGGGTGAAGCGTGAGTGAGCGCGGTCAG
>JAYTTC010000272.1:0-1910 GCA_043745255.1 Verrucomicrobiales bacterium | reverse complement strand
ATGTCAAGTATTGAGATCCGATGAAGTAGGGAGTCGGGTTAGTTCCCCGACTCCAGTTCGCGCCGCACCAGTCCCCGGCTTTGAGGTAGTGGGACGATTGCAACCATTCGTGCCTCCTTTATTGAACATGAACCATCGCTTTGAGCACACCGGTCTCGGGTTTCAGCCACTGGGGGAATGCCCCGATCATCTCGTCGAACTTGGCGTGATGCGTAATCCAGGGCTGGGTGTTGATCTGACCTTCCTCGATCAGACGGATGATCCGAGTGAAGTCCGGCGGAAGGGCGTTGCGGCTGGCGAAGAGGGTCATCTCGCGGCGGTGCATCAGCGGATGTCCGAAGCTGAGCTCGGAGGTGGTGATTCCAACAAACACCAGCCGACCGGCGAATCCCACGTAGTTCAGCGCATGGGACATCGACTTGTTGCTGCCAGTCGCGTCGATCACCATCGCTGCAAGATCACCGCCAGTGATGGCCTTGAGCTGCTCGAGTTCTGAGCCGTCGCCTTTCACTGGAATCGTGTGATCCACCTTCATCACTCGTTTGCAGAATTCCAGACGCTGCTCGTTGAGGTCGAGAACGAGGGTCTTCGCGCCGGAGAGTCGGATGAACTCCATGGTGGAAAGACCGATGGGACCGGCACCGATAACCAACACAAATTCTCCCGGCTGAGGATTCCCGCGGTTCACTGCATGGCAGCCAATCGCCAGCGTTTCCACCAGCGCGAGTTGTTCCCAGTTCAGTTGAGTGGAGGGATGGAGCTTGCGAGCGGGAACAATGAACTGCGGACGCAGTCCTCCGTCGGTATGGACGCCGAGGACTTGGAGATTTTCGCAGCAGTTTGTGTGGCCGCGCCGACAGGCCGAGCAACGTTGGCAGTTGATATAGGGTTCCACCGAGCAGCGATCGCCCGGCTTCACATTCGAGACTCCGTTTCCCACCGAGATTACTTCGACGCCCAACTCGTGACCCGGAATGCGCGGGTAGCTGTAGAACGGCATCTTGCCCAGGAAGCCCGAGTAATCGGTGCCGCAAATCCCCACTCGATGCACCCGCACCAGGACCTCCCCGTCGCCCGGCTTTCCGGGTTCGGGGATCTGAGTGATGATGAATTGCTGCGGTTTCTCGAGCAGAATAGCGTTCATAACAGTATTGAGAGCCGGAAGCTATCGACGCAGGCCGCCGGAGGCAATGGTGGAGGGGAATTCTCCAGGAATTCTCATTTTGGAGTTTCGATTTGCGATTTGACCTCTTCGTTGCGTTGGTTGTTTTCTGTAGTGTGGGCCGTATCGGCCCATCCCCGCCGGATCGTCCGACACGGACGACGCTCCAGAACCGAGACCTACGGTTTTGACCGGCGTACGTAACCGTTCTCGCGGAACCACGCCACGGCGTCGGCTAGGGCCTCTCGGGGCGGGGTTTGGGGAAGGCCGAGTTCGCGGATCGCTTTCGCCGGATTGAAAAACATTTTGTATCGAGCCATCCGCACTCCCGCGATCGGTGCCTTGGGCGGTTTGCCCGTGAAGCGGGCGAGCGTCTCGTCGACGCAGGCGGCGGCGTAGGCCACCGAATACGGCACCCGAAATCTTGGCGCGCGAATTCCAGTGAGCTCCGCCAGAACATCGAGGGCCTGCTTCATGGTCCAGTTTCCGCTCGTGTTTCCGAGAATGTAGCGCTCTCCCAGTCGACCCTTCTCGGCAGCCAAGACATGTCCGGCGGCGACATCGCGCACATGCACCCAGTTGAGTCCGGTGTCGAGATAGGCGGGGAGGGCTCGGTTCAGAAAATCCACGATCAGCTGTCCGGTAGGGGTGGGTTTCACATCGCGTGGCCCCACGGGTGCGCTTGGATTCACAATCACCACCGGAGCTCCCGCCGCGGCGAGCTCGCGAGCCGCTACCTCCGCCCGCC
>JAYTTC010000271.1:0-6965 GCA_043745255.1 Verrucomicrobiales bacterium | reverse complement strand
AACACCTGCGTCATCCTGACATTGGTATGCGAGTGATCATGACCGCATTGCGAGCAACCTTCCTTGGATGCTTGGTCGTGGTGATCATGATCGTGATCGTGGCCACACTCCGGACCGTGCACGTGCGGTGAACTATCAGGGGTCTGCGACGTTATATTCATGGCAGTGGGCTTAGAGGGCTAGTGCTTGTCACCTGAGGACGGTGCCACAGGAGCGACCGGCAGCTGTTCTTCACGATTTAATAATAGCCGCAGCTCGCGTTTTTCGCCATTGAGGTCCGAAAGAAGCATCTTGTTTTCCAGCAAGGGGGAGATGCGGGTCATCAGCTCACTGAGGTAGCGTCGCTTGAACAGATCAGGGGATTTTTTCCACTGCGAGAGAAGCGATTCGAATCGCTTGGCCTCGTCTTGGATGCGCTTGACCTCGTTGTCGCGCTCGCTCCGGGCCGAGGAGACGATTCCGCTCGCCGTGCTGGCCGCCTCCTTGAGATCGCGATCGGCTTGACTGCGTGCGTCATTCTTGTCCGCATCGGCCTGGGTGGTGACGGTGAGGACTCGGTTGAAGTCTTCGGTCACTTGGCGCGGTACCTTGAGGGTGACGTTGAGGTAATCCACTGTCACCCCGAGATGCTGATCTAGGATCAGCGTTCCGAGGCGCTCGCGCACCCGGTCCTTGAATGCAGCGATTCCACCTTTGAGCACTGCGTCGACTTGGGAGACTGAGGAGGCGTAGTTGATCGCGTTATTCAGCGCGTTGGTGAGAAGTTTTGGTGCGCTCTCGAATGCGAACAGGTACTGGGCCGGATCGGTTATCCGGTAGCTGAAGCTTGCGTTGACGTGAACGATGTTTTGATCGCCGGTGATGGTATACCCGTCCTGCAGCGCGCGAAGCGTTGGATTCATCGGGTCTTCCTGCCCCGCAGCGCGTGAGCCGGGGGAGACATAGTACCATCCGATGGTGGAACTGGCCTCCAGCAGTCGGCTGAACGGCACGCGAACGAATTCATCGAGAGGGTAGGGCAGGGCTAGATGCAGTCCCGGTGGAAGAAGAATTCCTTCCCCTTCGCCGACTGGCTTGCCGAGCCGCAGGATGACCCCGCGCTCCTCAGGGCCGACGGTATGGAGATTGGAAAGTAGAAATGCCAGGACCAGGAACACCATTAACACTTTCAGGATCGCGAAACTGCGCCGCAGAGCGTCCGATAAAGCCTGGGCCCCGCTGTCGGAGGAGACGTCGGGAGTCTCTGGGGAGTCTCCCGTTTCGGCGGGGCCGTGAGAATGATCGGAATCGTAGTCATGCGAATGACCGTGATCGTGAGAGTGCCCCTCGTGCGAGTGAGGTCCGGAGCCGGGAGGAGGAGTAGGGCTGTCGCTCATACGGGAAATTAGTGTTTGGGCGCGATTGTCTCCGAGCGTTTCAACTGGAGCGTATCGATCAGCGGCCAGCTCGGATCCATGATCAGAGTGGCCCGATTTTGGAGAGTGGCTTCGAGCGCCGCCAGATCGTAAAGAAAGGTGGCCAGCTCAGGGTTTTGCTCGAAGATGGGCAAGGTCAGGTTGCTCGCTTTTTCACCCTCTCCTTTGATCCGGATCGCTTCGGCGTTGGCCTGGCTGATCTTCTGATGGGCTTCGATCAGAGCGTTCGTGCGAATCATGGCCGCGACGGCTGATCCCTCGGATTGAATGGTGGTCACGAGACGTTGACGTTCGGATCGCATCCGATCGAGCACCGCAGCGGTATTGTTTTCCGGGAGGTTGAGTCGCTTGATCCCCACGAACTTCACTTCAATCCCGTATTTCTGGCTCTTGCACTGATCCTGGACGATCCGAAGGATATCCTGTTCGACGTTGGTAAAGCGCAGTTGCGTGACATTGGTATTGATCAGATCAAACAGGCGGTATTTGCCGACGACTTGCTTCTGCGCATTCAGCAGCATCTCGCGCAGTTTAGTCTCGGCGGCCACGTAGCTTCCGCGGTCAAATCGTGGAAAGAAATCGCTGGCATTGTCGATCGCCCAGCCCGCGTAGCTCGTGACGAGCAGGCTATAGTCGTCGGCGGTTTGCGATTGCTGGAAGCCGGTCTCCAGACTGCGAATCCGCTTGTCGAGCCAATAGACTTTTTGGATCGGCCAGGGGAGCTTGAAATAAGCGCTCGGCTCGGTCTTTTGGTCGGTCGGCTTTCCAAAGGTGGTCACTACCGCCACCTCGGTCGTTCTCACCTGATACACGAACAGGAGGAGGACGAAGATCAGCAGGAGCAGGGCACCTACGATGATCGATACTGGGTTCTTTTTCATACAGGGTCGCGTGTGTCGGTCTCTATTGGGAAATAAAGTGGGCTAGTTCTTCTTAACCGGTGCCAGCTGTCGGGCGAGGGAGGAGCTGAACCGCTCCTGAGCGTCATACTGAATGACCAGGCCGCTGTTGGTGGTGGTGATGACAATCTTGCGCGAGCCGGCGAGCCCGTTGGTGTAAGCCTGGAGGAACATTCGGTGACGATAGACGGCGGGCGACGCCGCATAGGCGCTGATCTGATTGGTAAAGCGCGCCGCGTCTGCGAGTGACTTCACTCCTAAGATAGCGCTCCGAGACTCTTCCTGCGCGATGATCCGCCGCGCTTCCACGGCGGCGAGAACATTGGTGCTGGCGGAAAACGCGAGCGCATCCAATCGATTGGTCTCCGCCCACTGGCGAGCGCTGACCACCTCCTCGTAAGCGGAGGCCACCCGAACCGGGGGATGGATGTCCTGAAGACCGAGGAATAGAATTTTTACGCCCAGATGCAATTCACCATCGATGCGTTCCTGGATGCGGAGGCGCAACTGCTCAGCCGCGATTCCCTGTCCGCGGGTGAGCAGCTCATTGCTGTCGTTCTGGGCGAAATACCGTCCGACTTCCTGATACGCGACCTGCTCCACCACTTGGGCGGAGTTCTCATAATTGTAGGCGTACGCTTTCAAATCGCTGATCTGATAGTGGATCGGAATGCTCACGGTGAGGAAGCTGAGCGGGGCCTTGGACCGACTGGCGTTCCCTGTCCCCTCTCCGGATTCGATCGCCAAGCCTGGACTCGGGCTGAGCAGATTGAACTCCTCCTTGAAATGACTGACCGACCAGAGGAAGGCGACTTCCGCAGTTTTGGATTCGTCGGGAATGCCTCCTACGATGAAGGACTGGATTTCCTCGGTTCGATAGCGGCGGATCTCATCGATGGGCCACGGCAGGGTGAGATGCAGACCGGGATCGAGAATTTCACGTCCGGTGACTGGACGTCCCAGACGTTCGAGCAGCGCCTGCTCGCCTGGGTTCACGAAGACAAAGCAGGTGGAAAAGAGCAACAGCCCGACCTGTCCAAGCAGGAGCCATCCAAACGATTTTTGGAGGAACTGATAGAACCAGGTATCGGAGACCTTGAAACCAAACTGATAGTCGAGCGCGCTCGCGGCAGTGCTGAAAACACCCTCCGGGTGGCTAAGCAGGCCGATCAACCGGCTATCATAGAGCGGATGCACGGCCTTGCCTTTAACCCGCGGCCGGTAGAGGTCGAAGACCATCGAGATCATCCCCTCCAAGGCCAGCAGCCCAAGAAGAATGCAGATCGCGCGCGCGGCCAGGACATCGGCGCGGGGAAATTCGGCGACCACGGCTCCCAACACTGCCGCGCTGATCGCGCAGAGGTAGGCCGCGAGCAAGAGCAGGTTGCCGCCAGGGCGAAGCAGTCGGCGATTCTCGATTCTCGCCACGCCGGTTGAGTATTGTCCGATCAGAAAAAGAACGAGGAACAGGCCGCCAAAGAGGCCGAGTCCGAGCAATGGCTGCTTGATCTGAGGGAAGCTGGGCTCGAAGAGCGAGCGCCAGACCCAGACGGCCACGACACCCTGACCGATGGCTAGCACACCGCTGAAGATGGGGACAAAGAAGCGCTCGAACGACTCGCGGGAATGTCTCGCGGGAAATGTCTCCGACTCCCCTGTATTGAACAATGAGGAGCTCGCAGTCCCCCGGTTGACCTCCTCAAATTCCAATTGCTCCAGTCGCTCGTGCTCCTCGAGCCGCATATGGAACCAACTCACCAGCGCGATCACGACCCCGAAACCGATGAGGTAGCCGCTGATCTGGCCGGTGAGGCTGAGGGTATAGCGGCCGATGCCGTATCCCAACCCCCCCGCCACCAGAAGCAGCAGGAAGTTGGTCGATGCTCCGCGTTGTCCGTTACGTTCCATGATTAGCTTAATTCTCGATCCTCAAACAGGCTTAGTCCCAGAGCAAGCGCTGCCCCGGCATACGCGGCCGCATAGCCGAATGCCGTGCCAAGGTAACCCCAGGAAATTCTTTTGCCTTCTTCGAGCGCAGTTGCCAGCCAAAACTGCTGCCAGTTGGGGAGCACGGCATACACAAATTTGGCCCACCAATGCCCTTGCTCCGCGGGACGCCCGAACAGGTAGTCGGACATCAGTCCCAGGATAAAAAACAGGCTGCACACCACCAGGGTGGAAACCATTTCGAGTCGGGTGGAGCAGGCCAGAGCCAGGGCCGCCAGCATCCAGATGGCGAATAGAATCAGAAGTCCAGCGTGTAACATCCGCCAGTCAATCCCGGCAGCGAAAGCCTGAGGGAGTCCTTCTTTGTCGAAAAACCCGATGACGACGAACGCCAAGGTGGTGGCGCAGAGGAGTGCAAACAGGGCGTCGGAAACGAATGGGCGTCGAAGGAAGTAGTTGGAAAATCCGGCCGCCAAGAAAGCCGCCACGACGCTCCCCAAATAGACTCCCAAAGCGCGGAGGTCAGCTTCGCCATAGGCGTCGTAAGCAAGCCGAGTCGCCAGCAGGCAGGCGAGCAGATTGATGAACACGGTCACGCTCAGAATTCCCACCAAACCGGCGTAGCGGGCGAGAAGGAAACGAGCCCTTCCCACCGGTTTTGAGAGAACGGCTAGCGCGGTGCCGCTCCTGATTTCGCGGGCAATGGTGTTGGAGGCGCAGAGCACAGCTCCGAAAAGGCCGCTCAGAAACATCAGGGCGAGGACGCTGTCCTTCACGAGTTTCGGATCATCACCAAAGCCAAAGTAGGGAATGGAAGCCAGGAAAACGATCATCACCGCCGAGGCTGTGGTGAGCAGCAGAACAATCGGCTGTCGGGCGAGCTCTAAAAAGCCGTTTAGAGCGATGGCAACAAATTGCTGCATGTGATTGCGGAAGGCAATGTAGGAACAGCACTCCGGGTTGCCAATAACTATTCAATCCTCGGTTATGGACCGCATCCGCCGCTCTAGCTCGAGACGGATCTCCTCGCGCTCCTTAAAATCGGCCTCACGGGGAACGAGGATGGCCTCCCCTAGCCGAAGCCGCCAGCTTGCGAAGGGTAGGGGGACTTGGAATCTATCCCAGCTTCTCAGCAGAAGCTTTCCCCTTAGCCGATAGCTTGCCGGGATCACCGGGAGTCCGGTGAGCTGGGCCAGGGCGATTACCCCGTCCTGCACCTCGTAGCGCGGACCGCGCGGACCATCGGGGGTGAGAGCGAGATCGAGCCCCTGCTCTGCGTGGGTGATCAGCTCGCGTAGCGCCTGGGAACCGCGACGACTGGACGAACCGCGGACCGGGGCGGCACCGAAGAGTTCAAGCACTCGAGCGACCAGCGCGCCATCGCCGCTCGCGCTGACCATCGCTGCCATGCGTCGCTGCGGCTGGTGACGCTGGATGGCGCGTCGATACGCGGGAAGTGCCAGCGCGAGTCGGTTGTGCCAGGTGCTGAAGATCACCGGCTGACTGAGTATCAGCGCTCGGGTCTGCTCGGGAATGTCCTCGCGACAGCGGGAGGTGGCGACGATTCCCCGGATCACTCGATAGATCAGCCAAGCAGCCAAGCGGCCGTGCCAGCGCAGTTTTCTAGGGATGACTCCCTTTTTGGAATGCGGCTTGGCCTGCTTTTGATACGGCTCGGTGGTCATCATGACGAAGACTTTTTGAGGCTGGCGCGCACCAGATCCTCCACCGCGGCCTCCGGCCCAAGCAGTGCCTGTACCCCGCGGATAGACTCCTGGGCATCCGGCTGCTTGTATCCAAGCGCCATCAGCGCGAGCACCGCATCGTTCATTTTTTGATCGCCTGCGGAGAGAGTATTTTGAGCGCTGGACGCTTCCCAAGCCCCGGAAACGCCGACCTTATCTCCCAGTTCCACCACGATTCGCTCCGCGGTTTTCTTTCCCACCCCTGAAATGGAGGAGAGCGCTTTGATGTCTCGGTTGGCGATAGCCCCTCGCAGGGCGGTCACACTCATCCCGCTTAGCGCGCTCAGACCGATCTTCGGCCCGATCCCGCTCACCGTATTGATCAGCAGTCGGAACATGTCCCGTTCGGGACGAGTGGCGAAACCGTAGAGAGAATGCGCGTCCTCGCGAATGATCAGTTGAGTCAGCAGCTTCACCTCCGCACCAGGGGAGGGAAGGGCATGATAGGTGGAGAGCGGAATCTGAGCCTCATAGCCGACTCCGTTGACATCGATCGTCACCAGCCCAGGAAGGCTCTCGATAAGTTTTCCTCGCAGAAAGCTGATCATGATGGCTAACCGACGGTGACCCGAAAGGTGGGTCGTGCCGCCGGGGCTTGAGTGCTGAGTTGGCGGATCTGTTGCTTGCTTGCGGCCAAACTCTGCTGTCGAAAGTTTACGGGCGTGGACTCCGTCGCCCGCCGAAATGGCTGGGTTTCCGGCGCACCCGATTGCGAGGGTCGTCGATCCTTCATGGATGGGCAGGCTGCACGAAGGGGAATGGCAGTGTGTCGGGGTTGACCACCACGTCGGTGGTGAACTTGAACGGATAGGGCGCGGTACTAGGAAAAGTCAGCTCCACCATGAACGCGCTGTAGCCCTGGTCCGGTTTGGGCACCCGTCCTACATAGATTCCGCCCCCCTCGTCGACCAACGGGGAGCTGGTCCAAATCTTGCCAACCGCCTCGAGTCGGAAATCAC
>JAYTTC010000270.1:0-6968 GCA_043745255.1 Verrucomicrobiales bacterium | reverse complement strand
AGTGGAACAACACGCAGGTCACCCCGGTTTACAAATGGTTCTCCGACCGGCTCCGCTTCCTGAATCTAGGTGCCGACGCGCCGCTGTCGCACGAATACACCGCAAGACGTCTCAACGCGTCCGGCCAGGTCCGGGAGCTGATTGCTCAGACACTCCGCGCAGCCGATCTGGGCTTAACGGATGTGGATGCCCGTGAGGAGGCCCCGGACGTTGAAGCCCAGAAGTTCTTCGGTGCAATGAGGGATTTTATCAGGTCGGCGGGTGCTCCGGCTGAGCTGTTTCCAGACCGGTTCTGGCAGGTGACCTTCCATCATGAGGGCAAGGGCGGAGATCGGTTTCCGATCCACTGGAATCACGAGTCAGCCGGGACGCGCCGTTTCTTCAGTGTGCTCGGTCCCTGGCTTGGATTGGTGGAAGGGGAACAAGTCATGTGCGTGGACGAGTTGGAGACGAGCCTTCATCCCTCGTTGGCTGCAGAGCTACTCCGGCTCTTCTTCAAGTTGACGGGAGAGCGCTCGAGGTCCCAGTTGGTGTTCACCACTCACAACCCACTACTGCTCGATCTGAGCCTGCTTCGTCGGGATCAGATCTGGTTTGCGGACAAGAACCAGGAAGGTGAGTCGTTCTTGTATCCGCTGACCGACTACAAGCCCAGGGTGGATGAGTCGCTGGTTCGCGGCTACATGGCGGGGAGATACGGCGCCGTGCCCTTCATCCCAGATGGGTTGATGCCGGCGCAGTCCACTCCTTTCACCCCTGCGGAGGTCGGGCATGGCGGCTAAAGACGGTCCGCTGCGGCCCCACGAGGAGCGGCAGGCGTATCCCAGGCACCGATCGGGCGAGGTCCCGCGAGGCTCTCCGGACTTGGGCGACTCGTTCCTCATTGTGACAGAGGGCGAGGTGACCGAGACGATGTACTTCACCAAGCTGCGCCATGCCCTCAAGATTCGACCGATGACAGTCTGGGTGCTCCACCCTGATTGCACGGACGCCGTTGGACTTGTCCGAAATGCTATCGGCCTTTGTGAACCGGACGGGAAGGGCAACCGAAGGGGAACGAGGTCGTCTGGACGACTCGACGGGGAGGTAATCGATCATGTGTGGGTGCTCTTTGACACGGACGTGCCCGAGCGCGACGGGCGGCTTCAAGAAGCCATGCAACTGGCGGCTCAGCACAACATCCATGCGGGGCACTCGACGCCCAGCGTAGAGTTATGGCTGCTTCTCCATTTTCGGGACCGTCCGGGCCCATTGCTCACCAGCGATGCGGCGGAGAGTGCGTTGAGTGAGGCTTGGGAGCGAGAGTATAGCAAGAGCGCTGGAAGCTTCGATGCTCTATGGAGGACCCTCCTCCCAAACATTCCTCGTGCAGTGGCGCGTGGCTCCCAGGTGCGTGAGTACCACAGCGGTGCGAACTCCGCGTTTCCACCCAACCCGTCCACGGAATTGGATCTGCTGGTTGCCGCTCTGAATGCCTCCGTACAGCCACACCTCCGGATTCTACCATGATCTATCGAACACAACCGTGTTAGCTCGAGCCTCTCATACTCTAACGCAAAGCCGGATTCCCAATGAAGGATCGATTCATATGCAATTATGCAGTGCTCAGGTTTCGCCCCTATCTGGAGACAGGGGAGTTCATCAACCTGGGGGTGGTTCTGTTCGCGGGCTCGGTGGGGTTCTTTGGTTTTCGCATAGAGACGCGGCAGCAACGGCGCGTCTCGGAGTTTTTTCCTGAGCTCGACGTGGCGCAGTTTCGCCTCGCACGTGCCAGGTTCCGAAAGGAGGTATTGCGGGTGAAGGAACTGCTCGTAGCTCCGGAATCGACGCTGAAAGCGGAGGAGCGCCTTGGCGTATTCTGCGAGCTGGTTCGTCCGCGCGAGTCGGTCTTCCGGTTCACAGAGGTCAGCACCGCAATGGCCGACGATCTGGAGGCCAAACTCGAGGAGTTATTCCAGCGATACGTGCGCCGAAGGATCGGGCTGTCCGCGAGGACGCCCCAATCCAGCATGCGGACTCCCGACCTGTAAGCACAATTGCGTGTTCATTAGCGCACTTGCCTGATTGACTTCCCTCCCAATGAGCACCGGCACCCCATCCACAGCCATCCGCGACGAAATCGTCGGGGCACTCCGGCTGGATTTGGTCGGACCCACCAACGACCACGCATTTGCCCACGAGCTACTGCCTCAAACCCCGCGACGTTGGTATCTCACCGGCTTCCTGGTCCCAACGCAGGCCGGGCAGGAGGTCAGGAGTTCCGGGGACGAGGAAATGCCTGAGGAGGTGCCCGCGAAAGTGAACGATGCGGATGACACGGAAACCAGCGAACAGCCGCCGCGCGTCAACTATCTGCCCTCCTCCATGGGGCTGAGCGTGCTGCTGGGGCCGCATACACGCACCCTCCAAGCCGTGATCCGCTGGGCCGACTACCATTGGGAGGCTGAGGAAAAAGCACCGGAGCCCAACGAGGAGGAAGCGGCCAAGCAATACGAAGCGGAGGCGTCCAAACTCGGCGACCCAGAGGGTGGGACTGAGAGTCAGCCAAAGCCGCGGGACGCCGGGAGGCGCCCGCGCAGCGGTTACCGCCGGGACTCCCGAGAGGAAACCGTGGTCATTCCGATTCCCGGCGGGAGCGGAAAAACCACCTTCCCGGTCCCCAACAGTGGCGGGTTGAACCTGGTGGCCTCGGTACGACCGATGGAACATCTCGCCGCAGATCACCTCCCGGCGGGTTCGCTTGCGGTTGCCCTCTTCCTCGTTAACGATCGGCAGAGCAAAGGCGGCGAGACCTACCGTTCCTTCGTGTTTCAGACGGAGATCGAACTGCGTTGCGGAGAGGGATTCCTCGGCCGGCCGGATCTCCGCGGGCTTGCCGCCTTGGAGAAGGCGGATGGCGATGAGTCGGTGGCCGACCTCCACTATCGCGATGTGCTCGAGTATGCCGTCGGCCACGGAGTCTCCGCCGAACCGGTGCAAGTGGTGGAGGGCATGTGTCGGGCGGTGCACACCTGCTGGATCCCCTCGGCCGAGGTCGACCGTGTAGACCACTTCAACCCGCCGGGCCTCGACCTGGCGATGGACGCCTTCGGTGCAATCACTAGCGGTCCGGAGGCGAAAGCCAAACTCGCCCCTCTCGTCACGGCCTATCGCGGCTGGGTTGCCGGGCAGGAGGTCCAGCTGCCCGGACTAAAACTTCCTGCCGCGCAGCGCACCACGGCCGAAGACCTTGTCCGTGGCGCCAAGGTCGCCTTGGATCGCATCGAGGCCGGAGTGTCCGCCCTGGGTGAGCCAGACGTTCTTTACGCGTTCACCGCCGCGAACCGAGCCATGGCCCGATCTGCGCGTCAGCGCGAGGCCAGCCAGCGGGGGATCAAGCCCGAGATCGTGGATCCACCCAAGTGGCGTGCCTTCCAAATCGCCTTCCTGCTGATGAACCTCCAGGGCATCGCCGATCCAGCCCATGCGGAGCGCGGCATCGTGGACTTGCTCTTCTTCCCGACGGGCGGTGGCAAGACCGAAGCCTATCTCGGCCTGTCCGCCTTCACGCTCGTCCTGCGCCGTCTTCGCCATCCGGGAATCAACTCGGCGGGTGTGAGCATTATCATGCGCTACACCCTGCGTCTGCTGACTCTCGATCAGTTGGGTCGCGCGGCCGCCCTCATGTGCGCGTTGGAGCTCGAACGCGAGGGTGCCGCAGAAAAACTCGGTGCCTGGCCCTTCGAGATCGGGCTCTGGGTTGGTTCCGCAGCCACTCCCAATCGGATGGGACTCGCCGGAGACAAATCTCCAGGGGCGGACAAGACTGCCTACACGCGAACGACCCGCTTCAAGAACAAGAGCGACCGGTATGCCGCCCCCATCCCGATCGAATCTTGTCCCTGGTGCGGCATGAAGTTCACCGCCGATTCATTCGAACTCCATCCGATCGGCTCCAACAATCCCTCCGACCTGCGCGTTGCCTGCATCAACGACCACTGTGACTTCTCCGCCGCCCGGAACAAAACCTTGCCGATCATCGGCGTGGATGAGCCCATTTATCGACGTCTCCCTTGTTTCCTCATCGCCACGGTAGACAAGTTTGCAGCCCTCCCCTGGACCGGCCGGGTGGGATGTCTCTTCGGACAAGTACAGCGTCATGATGACAAGGGGTTCTACGGTCCCTGCGACCTGCATCTGGGAAGGCCCCTCCCCGCCGGTCAACTACTTCCCCCAGACCTGATCATCCAGGACGAGCTTCACTTGATCTCGGGTCCGCTTGGCACCATCGCCGGCATCTACGAAATCGCGATCGAGCAGCTCTGCTCCCGGCCGTTGCCGGAGGGCGGGGTACGTCGTCCCAAAATTGTAGCCTCCACCGCCACTGTGCGGCGTGCAGATCGCCAGATTCGGGCCCTGTTTGGTCGACAAGAGACCGCTATCTTTCCGCCTCCGGGAATGGATCGCCGAGACTCTTTCTTTGCGCGGACAACGGAGGCTTCGGCCGAGAGTCCGGGGAGACTGTATCTCGGCATCGCGGCGCAGGGGCGGAGCATGAAGGTGGTTTTGCTTCGCACCGGCTTGGCGCTGCTTTCGGCGGGGCAGACTCTCTACGCCCGGGAAGGAGGGAAAGCAGCCACAAACCCTGTGGATCCCTATATGACCCTCCTGGGGTACTTCAACAGCTTGCGGGAACTCGGCGGCTCCCGCCGCATCGTCGAGGACGAAGTAAAGTCACGTCTCGAGCTGTATTGGAAACGCCGGAGGCTCGAGCCGGAGGACAGGCTATTCAGCGCGCGATGGATCAAGCACACGCCGCTCGAACTGACCTCGCGGGTGGAAACGGATGAGGTCGCGGTCGCCAAGCAAAAGCTCGCGGCAAACTTCGCTGGCGAGGATCACGTCGATGTCGCACTCGCCACCAACATGATCTCGGTCGGTCTGGATATTGTTCGACTCGGATTGATGGTTGTCTTCGGGCAACCGAAGACCAGTGCTGAGTACATCCAGGCGACCAGCCGTGTGGGACGGCAGAAGGACAAGCCCGGACTGATTGTCACTCTCCTGAACATCCACCGGCCGCGCGATCGTTCGCATTACGAGCGGTTCAAACTTTACCACCTCACCTTCTATCGATCCGTCGAGGCGACCAGCGTGACCCCGTTTTCCCCGCGAGCCCTCGATCGTGGACTTGCGGCGGCGATCGTAGGACTTTGCCGCCATTCGATACCAAAACTAACCCCCGCGAACGGCGCTGCCGCAGTGCAGGCGCATCACACCGCGATGCAAGAACTCGTGAAGGTCTTTGGCGAGCGTGCGCTAAATCACGATGTGGAGAAGGCGATGAACGGCGAGGGAGCCGAACTCGAGGCTCAAGTCACAAATCGCGCGAACTCTCTCCTTGCCGACTGGGTGAAGATTGTTTTAGAAAAAGCCCGGGAGGGAGTTGGATTGAGCTACCAAAAACACGAGGATGGATTGAGTCAAAGTCCGCTGCTGCGTGATTTTCTAGACCCAGACCTGGCGGGCTTGAAACCCATGTACTCGCGGTTCAGAGCGAATCGCTCCATGCGGGATGTGGAGCCTGCTGTCGATATTCTACCCAAACCTTCGACCTTGGGGACAAACGCGTGAGTGAGAGATCCCAGCTTCGTTCAAACCAGATTGTCAGCACCTTCGGCCCCGGCGCGATGGTGGACTTGCCGGAGAAGTCGGTGATCATCGCCGGGCTGCACGAGTGGCATTACAAGAGAGACAAGCCGTGCATCATCAAAGAGCCGCGCCTGGCCGCGAAGGTCGGAAGGCTGCTGAAGCGTCCGAGCATCGAGCTGCGCGGTCCGCCGCCGGCCGAAGATCTTCGCTTCACCAAGGGAGCGGCGCAGCCAGCGATCACGGGTTATGTCTTCCCGCACTGGTTCATCGTTCAACGGACCGAGAGGACGGCCTCAAGTCATCGACGGAGGCGACTGGTCTATCGGGATGAACTGCACAACGGACGGTTTCGGGACCCGTCGGATGGCAAACTGCATTCCGTGGTGCCCGTGCGATTCGTTCGAGCGTGTTGCAAGGGCCACGTCGGCGACATCGCTTGGCGCAGCTTTGTTCATCGGGGGGCGGACTTTTGCATGGCACCTCTCTGGATCGAGGAACGTGGTACAAGCGGTGACCTCTCCGAAATCTGGACCGTGTGTGAGTGCGGTGCGAATCGATGCTTGCGGGAGGCCGCGGAACACGATCGAAAGCCGCTAGGGCCGTGCAATGGCAGTCGTCCTTGGCTGGATGATCGCGAGGCGGGGTGCGAGGAATCGAATCGTTTGCTCCTTCGGACCGCCAGTAACGCCTACTTTCCCCAGATGCTTTCGGTCATCTCGATTCCGGACAGTATGGCGGCGGTGGATGTGGTGGTTCTCGAGCTCTGGGAGAACTATCTCCAGTTCGTGAAAACCGAGGAGCGATTGAACGAAGAGCGTCAAAAGCCCGCACTGACTGCGGCGCTTGGCCCCTTCAGCAACGAGCAGATTCTCACCTCGGCGCAGCGTGTCCGAAGTGGTGAAGCAGCTGCGGCGGTGACGCGATCGGTCAAGGATATTGAATTCGAGGCGCTGGCGCGCACCAAACCCGAAGCGGCGACGGATCTGCCGGACGGAGATTTCTTCGCCCGTTTGCTGGATTCCGAACGTTGGCAGGCGCCGTGGCTCTCGGCGGTGGAGAAGGTGGTCCTGGTGCATCGACTTCGTGAGGTGACAGCCTTGGTCGGCTTTACGCGTTTTGACGCCGCCGGGCCTGACATATCCGGGGAACTCGACATCGAGGTCGAGCGGGCTCCGCTGGCAGCGAACCCGCAGTGGAGTCCCGCTGTGGAGAATCGTGGGGAGGGATTCTTCATCCAGTTCCGCAAGGAAGCGGTAGAGGAGTGGCTCGCACGTCCGGCGGTTCACAAACGGAGCGACGAGTTGGAGGCCGGCTTCGACGCATGGATGCAGGATCAT
>JAYTTC010000269.1:0-1911 GCA_043745255.1 Verrucomicrobiales bacterium | reverse complement strand
TCGCTTGAAGCGCATCGCCGTCGGCTGCACTCACCTGAGCTACCAGGGCGGGAACTCCATTCAGAGACACTACCGACGAGAGGAGCGATTTGGCGGTATTTGCAGCCTCTTTCTGCGTCGATGCCTTGACCTGTTTTTCCAGCTCTCGTTGGTGCAGGAGAAGGGCCTCGATCTTTTTCTCGAGCTCGTGCACGGGCGAGCTCACACGTCCGGCAATGGACTTGATCAACCCGATGTCCTCGGTCGACTTGCGATAGGCCTCAAGTCCGGCCACTCCCTCGATGCGACGCACTCCCGCTGCGATGGCATTTTCTCCCACGATGCGGAATAGCCCAATCTCGCCGGTGGCGCGGGTATGGGTCCCGCCGCAAAGCTCCATCGAATACCCATTGAGACGTGCGGACTCGCCACCCACCTGAACCACTCGAACCACATCACCATACTTGTCTCCGAAAAACTGCATCATGTCCTTGCGGTTTCGAATGTCTGCGTAGGGCACCTCTGTCCAGCTCACGCCAGCGTTCTCCACCACCCGCTCGTTCACCAAGCGCTCGATATCCGCGAGCTGTCCTGGAGTGAGGGGCGCGCTATTGAAATCGAAGGTCAGTTTGTCTGGACCGACGGCGGAGCCCTTTTGCGTCGCATCGCGGCTGACCACTTCATGCAGCGCCCAGTGGAGCAGATGTGTCACGGTATGATGTCTCGCGATCGCGGCGCGCCGAGCGACATCCACCGATACCACCACCGGACTTCCCACGACGGGGGCATCTCCCCCTTCAATAAAGTGCAGCCAAGTATTGCCAGATTTCTGAGTATTCACCACCCGCCAGAGCTGGCCGCTCCCGCTGATTACTCCCGTATCACCCAGCTGTCCGCCCATTTCGGCATAACACGGCGACTCATCCAGAACCACCGCCGTTTTGTCCTTCAATGCCACCACTTCCAGCACACGTGCGGGAGTTTCCAGACGATCATATCCCAGGAAGCGCGTCGGAAGGGTGGTTTCAATTTGCGAGAGCTCGATCACCTGCTTCTTCTGGCCGGCGCGCGACTGAGCCTTCTGAACTTCCATCAGCGAGTTGAAGCCCGCTTTGTCGACGGTTAGGCCCCGCTCCCGCGCCATCAGCTCCGTCAAATCGAGCGGAAATCCCTGCTCATCGTAAAGCCGAAACACAAAGGCTCCCGTCAGCTGAGCCCCGGAAGCGAGCCCGTCAGCCTCGGCCTGAAACAGCTCAATCCCGCGATCGAGAGTCTTGTTGAACGATTCCTCCTCCAGCTTGAGCGTCTCTTTCACCGAATTCCGCTTGGTGCGGATCTCGGGAAACACATCGCCCATCGAAGCCGCCAGAACGTCAACCAGCTTGTAGAAGAAGGGTTCGTGAAATCCGAGCAGACGTCCGTAGCGGACAGCACGCCGCAGGATTCGGCGCAGAACGTAGTTGCGGTCGTTGTTGCCAGGTTGAATGCCGTCCGCGATCGCGAAGCTAAGGGTGCGGATGTGATCCGCGATCACCCGGAAGGCCACGTCCACTCGCTCCTGCTCGGTATCCCCAGTCGAGCCCGGCTTAGGAAGGGTCGAGCCGTATTTGCATCCACTCAACTTTTCGATCTCGTCAAAGATCGGCCGGAAAATATCGGTCTCATAATTTGAGATCTTGGCATTGGCGAAGTCGGTAAACCCTTTTGTGCCCTGCAGGATCGAGGTCACTCGCTCGAATCCCATCCCGGTATCCACATGCTGGGCGGGAAGCGGGGCGAAGGTACCGTCAGGATTGGCGTTAAACTGAATGAACACCAGGTTCCAGATCTCGATGCACTCGGCACTCCCCTTGTTGACCAGCGCGCCCCGGGTGTCTCCTGCCGGAGTCAAATCGATGTGCAGCTCCGAGCAGGGACCGCAGGGACCGGTAT
>JAYTTC010000268.1:0-6992 GCA_043745255.1 Verrucomicrobiales bacterium | reverse complement strand
CACAACACAAGCGGCTTCTATTCTGAGGGAGTGCTGAACCAAATTTTAAATAGAGTCGAACGGCGTTTTACGTTTGCTTCGGGCGACCCCTGCTTCATTGCAAACCAATCCCACATCGTCAAGCGCTTTTTGAAAAGACTGCGCGCGCTGGGTGTGATTAGAAGTGGGTGAGAACAGAGTCTCGCCTATTCGAAGAGATGGGACGGGGATGGGCCGATACGGCCCACACTACAGAACTGCGGCTCGTCTTTTTTGCGTCTCTTGCGCCTTTTCGCGGCTAAACCCGGCCCTGCCCGTTTCCGATCCTGGGAGGAGCTTGTACCGCGGAGTGCGCGGAGTGCGCGGAGGGGAGAGCGAACCTGTTCCTAGATCCTACTTCTGTCGGGACATCGCGGCCGCTGAAGTGGGCCGCGCTCTCACGCAGCGACCCATTCAGGCTTTCTTCAAGGATCCAGATCTCACCCACTTTTAATGGCATCCCAGCAGTTCTCATTTTAGATCGAAAGAAAGGGAATTCGGACGGCTCTCGGCGGCAGCTCGCGACTCCCTCAACCAACCCATTTGCGGGCGTTGCGAAATAGACGCATCCAAGGGCTGACTGCGCTGCGATCGCCGCTGGTCCAGCTCATCTGCACATTTCGGAACACTCGCTCTGGGTGCGGCATTAGCACGGTGAAGCGTCCGTCGGCGGTGGTCACAGAGGTCAATCCGTCAGGGCTTCCGTTGGGATTCGACGGATAGCGCTCGGTCATCTGTCCTGTGGCGTCCACAAAGCGAAGCACGCGATGCACCTTGGCTGGATTGCCCCGCTGCGAGAAATCTGCGAAACCCTCGCCATGGGAGACCGCGATCGGGATCCGGCTGCCGGCCATGCCGGCAAAAAAGATCGACGAGCTCTCCAAAATTTCAACCTGACTCAATCGCGCTTCAAACTGCTCGCTGCGATTGCGGGTAAACTTCGGCCAGTCCTGCGCGCCGGGGATGATGGGAGAGAGTGCCGCCATCATTTGGCATCCGTTGCAGACCCCGAGCGCGAAGGTATCTCGACGACTGAAGAAGGCGTTGAACTGATCCGCTAGCACGGTGTTGAATAGGATGGAGCGAGCCCAGCCCTCTCCGGCTCCGAGAGTGTCGCCGTAGGTAAAACCGCCACAGGCGATGAATCCCTGGAACTGGTCCAAGCTGGCGCGACCAGACTGCAGGTCGGTCATGTGGACATCGTGCGCATCGAATCCTGCCTTGGCAGTGGCGTAGCTCATTTCGACCTGACTGTTCACTCCCTGCTCGCGGAGAATCGCCAGTTTCGGACGCGATCTCTGGAAGAACGGAGCGGCAATATCCTCGACCGGATCAAAGGTCAGATGAACATGAAGGCCGGAATTGTTACCTTCTCCCTGAGCCTCATGTTCAGACTCGGCGCAGGCCGGGTTGTCCCGGAGCTTCGCGATTCGCCAGCTCACCTCATCCCAGGTCTGATGAAGCTCCCGCAACCGGTGACTGAGCAAGCATTTCCCAGCCAACGAGACCTCAACCACACCGCGATCATTGGTAGTTCCGATGGGATGCGCACAGACTGAAAGACCCAACTCGCGAAGCGCGTGAAGGACGGTCTCCTTGCCAGAATTGGGGATCTGAAGCACCGCACCCAGCTCCTCGTTGAAGAGCGCATGGAGTAGAATCGGCTGAAGATTCGCATCGCCTTCAACGAGGTTGGAGAGAAGGGAGTCGAGGGTTAGACTCACGCCCCGGTTTCCTGCAAAGGCCATTTCGCAGAGCGTGGCCCAGAGACCTCCGTCACTTCGGTCGTGATAGGCCAAGACCAGGCCTTTTGAACGGAGCAGATTCACCGCAGTCACCAGCGAGTGAATCTGGGCGGGATGGTCGAGGTCCGGCACGCGATCGCCAAACTGCTGAATCACCTGGGCGAGCATCGATCCTCCCAGTCGGTTTTTCCCGTTCCCGAGATCGATCAAAACCAGAGAGGTCTCTCCCGCGAGCAGCTGAGGAGTGAGCGTGGGACGAACATCCGCCAAGGTGACGAAGGCCGAAACGATGAGCGACACGGGTGCGGTGACCTGTCTCGCCGCTCCATCCGCCGTCCAGCGGGTGCGCATCGACAAACTATCCTTCCCGACAGGAACGCTGATCCCAAGGGCGGGGCAGAGCTCCATTCCGATCGCCTTCACGGTGTCGTAAAGAGCTGCGTCTTCTCCCGGCTCGCCGCAAGCGGCCATCCAGTTACAGCTCAACTTAACACGAGCCAGATCGATAGGGGCGGCCAGAAGGTTGGTGATCGCCTCGCCGACGGCCATTCTCCCGGACGCGGCGGCGTCGAGGGATGCGAGCGGAGTTCGTTCTCCCAGACTCATCGCCTCCCCACCAAAACCGCTGTAGTCAGCGAGAGTAACAGCGCAGTCCGCTACGGGAACCTGCCACGGGCCCACCATCTGGTCGCGACTGCTCAACCCACCGACGGTGCGGTCACCGATGGTGATCAGGAATCGCTTGCTCGCTACCGTCGGGTGGCGCAGCACGTCGAGAGTGACTTTCTCAAGTTTCACTTGCGAGAGATCGAGCGCCAGAAACGTTCGAGCCACCCGCTTGACGTCACGAAACATTTTGGGCGGTTTACCGAGCAGAACGTCCATCGGCATGTCGATCGCGCGATCCCCCTGGGGTCCGTCCTCAAGGATGAGCTTCTTCGCTTCGTTCGCCACCCCGACAACTCCAAAGGGACAGCGTTCGCGCTCGCATATCGATTGAAAGGCAGGGAGTGATTCCGGAGAGATGGCGACCACGTAACGCTCCTGACTTTCGTTGCACCAGATCTCCTTCGGAGCGAGTCCTGTTTCTTCGAGCGGAACTGCTCTTAGATCGAAGGTCGCTCCCAATCCCGCGCCGTCGACCAACTCGGGAAAGGCGTTGGAGATACCCCCGGCACCGACATCGTGGATCGCGAGGATGGGATTCATGTTGGCAAGGAGGGTGCAGTGATTGATCACCTCCTGAGCCCGGCGTTGAATCTCAGGATTGCCGCGTTGGACGGAGTCGAAGTCGAGTTCGGCGGCGTTGGCACCTGCGGCCATCGAGCTGGCAGCGCCTCCACCCATGCCGATGCGCATCCCGGGCCCACCGAGCTGAATCAAGAGGGTCCCAGCGGGGAATTCGATCTTGTGGGTCTGGTCATCCGCAATGGAGCCGAGTCCGCCGGCAATCATGATCGGCTTGTGATACCCGCGACGTTGAGCGTTGAGGGTCTGCTCGTAGGTTCGGAAGTAACCGACCAAATTGGGTCGCCCAAACTCGTTGTTGAACGCGGCACCGCCCAGCGGCCCTTCGATCATGATCTGGAGTGGACTCGCGATGTGTTCCGGCTTGCCGTAAGGAAGCGATTCCCAGGGTTCCTGCGTTCCTGGGAGATGCAGGTTGGAAACGGTGAAGCCGGTGAGACCGGCTTTTGGGCGCGATCCTCGTCCGGTGGCTCCCTCGTCGCGTATCTCGCCACCTGCCCCGGTCGACGCACCGGGGAACGGAGAGATCGCCGTCGGGTGGTTATGCGTCTCCACCTTCATCAACACATGGGCCAGCTCCCGTCGCGCTCCATATTTCGGTGCGCCGTCAGTCCCCTGGGGAGCCCATCGCTCAATGAGAGCCCCTTCCATGACGGAGGCATTGTCCTTATAGGCAATAACGGTGTACCGGGGGGCCAAGGTGTGTGTGTTCCGGATCATCTGGAACAGCGAGAGATCTTGCTTCACACCCTCGATCACGAACTCGGCATTGAATATCTTGTGCCGACAATGCTCGCTGTTGGCCTGTGCGAACATCATGAGCTCAACGTCGGTGGGGTTCCGCTTCAGGGAGCGGAAGGCGTTTACCAGGTAGTCGATCTCATCCTCGCTCAAGGCCAGACCGAAGGTTTGGTTGGCAGCTTCCAGCGCCTCGCGTCCATGTCCAAGCACGTCGACACGTTCCATCGGGATTCCATGTTTCTCCTCGAATAGGCGGGCTAGGTCTTTCCTTCCCGTGAGCACGCTCTCCGTCATGCGGTCGTGCAGCAACGCAGCGCAGCGTTGAAATTCTTCCAGGGAAAGGGCCGCAGCGGCAGCTCCTGAGGATTTGAGGCTAAGACGGTACTCGGTGGCCCGTTCGACTCGCTTGACCTTCAGTCCACAGTTATGCGCGATGTCGGTCGCCTTCGATGCCCACGGGGAAACGGTTCCGATACGCGGCGCAACCAGGATTGTCGCTCCGGTGTTAGGCCCTGGATAGACATCGCCGTAGTTCAGAAGCGCCGTGACTCTTTCCAGGTCCCCCGCCGTGAGCGGCGTCTCCGTGCAGACGGAGTGGAGATGGCGCGCATGAATAGCGACGATCCCGGGTCGGATGCTTTGAAGCCGAGACAACAGGGCTTGGGCGCGAAACTCGGAGAGAGCGTTGCCGCCCTCAATGGCAATCAGATGCATGGATGATTCCGCGGGAGTTGCGTCACGGCTCTCGATCGCCCGGCGCAATGCCCCGCAGACAGCATTTTGGGGACTACTGGCATGTTCGATCAATAGGGATTTTTCGAGCCCGGATGCATCGAGAGGATGCGCTCTAGCTTCCGCCTGAACCACCGATAGTCTCTCTAGTTACGGATGCAGGGGCGACCCCCTCGGAGATCTGGCCGATACACTCCCTGGCGCCCTTCAGTCAGAGGTGGACGGTGTCCTTCTCCCATCAGTGGGCCTTGAACGCGTGGCCGAATATACTCTTCACCGCGACACTGATTGTAGGGGTGGTAACGCGAGCGACGATCGTCGGCATCTCGCCCGTCTCGATCTTCAGCCAGCGGTGGGATGCAGTGGTAGTTCAGGCGTTGCGCGCGCGTTTTGGAAGGGCCTGATAGCCGCCTACTGCCCCAGCCAAGCGGGCAACCAGAGTGTCAGCACCGGCACATAGGTGATCAACAGCACGCCCATTGCGAGCACCAGGAGCATGGGAAGCACCGAGCGAGTCACCTCGGCCATTGGCTTCTGAAAACGATACGACGAGAGAAACAGATTCATTCCTACAGGAGGAGTGAGATAGCCCAATTCCATGTTGGCGAGAAACAGGATCCCGAAGTGAAGGGGATGCACTCCGAACTTTAGCGCCAGCGGCGCGAGCAGCGGCACCACCACCACGATCGCAGAAAAAATATCCATGAGACATCCCACCACGAGCAGGAAGAGATTCACCACGAGCAGGAAGACCCATCGTGAGGAGAGTCGAGTGGTCACCCAATCGATAAGTAAATCGGGAATCTGGGCATCGATGAGCCAATGAGTCAGTCCCAGCGCAACGCCGAGAATCAGGAGCACTCCTCCCACCAGCAGACCGCACTCCGCTACCACTCGAGGAAGATCTCGAAGAGGTTTCAAATCGCGATGCACCACCGTTTGAGTGAATAACGCATAGAGGGCGGTCAGCGCAGACGCCTCCACCGGAGTGGCCCAACCGCTGAACAGGGACACCAGCGCCACCACCGGAACCATCATCTCCCATTTTGCATCCCACACAGCGCTTCGGGCGTCGGCGAAGGAAAAAGTGGTGAGGCTCGATCGGTCCTTGGGACCGCAGCGAATTCCCCACCAAGCGGTCAACCCGACGAGCAGCAGCCCGGGCCCGATGCCTGCCAGGAACATTTGACGGAGGGTAATCTCAGCGTGGGCACTGGTATTGGCTACGATGACGTAGAGAATCAGCGGCAAACAGGGCGGGAAGAGGAGTCCAAGCGAGCCCGCGCTGGTGAGCAGACCCAAAGCCGCGCGCTCGGAGTATTTCGCCGCCAGGAGCACCGGCATCAGCAATCCACCGAGCGCCAGAATGGTGACCCCGGATGCGCCGGTGAAAGACGTGAAGAACGCACAGACCAGGGCGGTGACCAGGGCGGGCCCGCCCCGCATCGATCCGAATACCGATTGAAAAACGCGAATGAGCCGACGAGACGCACCTCCCTCAGCCAGGAAATATCCGGCCAGTGTAAAGAGCGGAATGCTGGGTAGTGTGGAATTGGTGACCAGCGAGTAATGCTTCAGTGAAACCACAGCCACGTGCTCGTCGTGCCCCCAGAACAGAATCAGCGCGGCTCCTCCCAACGTGGTGAACACTGGGGCCCCGAGAATAGTGGCGAGGGCGAGGGAAATCAGCGCCGGGATCATCACGCTCGAGGGCTCCCATCCGGCCTTGAACGCAAGCCCCAGCATCGAAGCCCCCGCGATGCAGGTGAGAAGGCGAAGCAGTCCTGTTTGTCCGGCGTGCCAAATCAGTCGGATGGCAATGGTCGCGAAACCGATTGGCAGCGCAAGCTGCACCCACCACTTCGGAATTCCGTAAGCAAGCTCCTGAGCGAGCCTTCTCTCACTGGAGACGAACTGGACACTCGCGATGCACAGACAGACGCAAATCGCAGCAGCCCATCCCTGACTGAGCACCGCAGCCACCGTTTTCCAACCGCCCTTGAGGACTGACGAGAGCGGGGAGAGCGCCAGGAGACGCTGATCGCGAGCTGCAAGAGCGCCGCCGAGCACACCGACCAGTAGGGTGAGATGCTGAACCAGAGCACTCACATTGGAGATGCCGGTGCCGAAAAATTTGCGCAACAGCACCTCGGCCAGCGGCAACACCATCATCCCGAAGAGCGCTATCACCACCAGAGTGTTCTCGGACTCACGCAGCCAGCGCCGAGGTCCGGATAGGGATGCAGAATCGATCGTCGGTATCTCAGCGCTCATGAAGTTGGTTCCAACAGTGCGATGGGAGCTGCGGGGCGGGGTTCACTTTGATGCACCGTGGCTGCGGAACTCTTTCAAGTGAGCCTGGACGGCATCGTAAAGATCGGAGGGAACAATCGGGCCGCGGACGCGATCTCTGATTTCCTCCGCCGCATGCTCCCACTCGGAGTGAACACCCGCATCCACAGAGGACACCGTCAGCTTTCGTTTCTGCATGGCCACCACAGACTCGAG
>JAYTTC010000267.1:0-6992 GCA_043745255.1 Verrucomicrobiales bacterium | reverse complement strand
ATCATCCCGCCGATCCGCGAGAGCGTGCGGGGAGGGAGCTCCTTTGCGGTGATCGAATTATGAAGGCAGTATTTGTCCAAGAGATAGGCATAGGGCGTGAGCGGGTGTCCGGTCACATAGAATCCGAGGAGCTCTTTCTCCCCCGCGAGGATCTCATGCTGCGGCCATTCTGGAAGCTGCGTCGCCGAGTCCTGCGGTTGGGGCTTCTCGAGTTCTTCCAGCATCCCGAACAGGCTGCTCTGCCCCTTGGCCCGGTCCGAGGCCAGGCTGGAGGCGCGCCCCATCGTTCGCTCCAGGCTGGCGAACATCGTCGCGCGGTTTTCTTTCAGGCTGTCGCAGGCCCCGCATCGAATCAGTGCCTCGAGCACCCGCTTGTTGACGGTGCGAGTATCGACTCGCTCGCAGAGCTCCGACAGCGATTGGAAGCGTCCGCCTTCTTTCCTCGCCTGCAAGATGCTTTCCACGGCGATCTCCCCCACACCTTTGATCGCCGCGAGTCCGAAACGAATGGCGGGTTTGATGTTTCCCAGGTCGTCCGCTGTGCCCACAGCGGGAGCAAACAAAGCCTCTCCTTCATTCACGTCCGGGGGTAGCACTTCCACTCCCATGGTGCGCGCCTCGTTCAGGACCACCTGAAGCTTCTCCAATGAAACCATTTCGTTGGTCATCATCGCGGAGAGAAATTCCACCGGATAATTGGCCTTCAGGTAGGCGGTCTGGTAGGCGACGATGGCGTACGCGGCTGCATGCGACTTATTGAAGCCATAGCCGGCGAATTTCTCCAGGAGGTCGAATACCTGATTGGCTTTGGACTCAGGAATGGAATTGGTCTTGGCCGCGCCCTTCACGAAGATGGCGCGTTGCAGGGCCATTTCTTCGAGTTTCTTTTTGCCCATCGCCCGTCGCAGAAGATCGGCACCGCCCAGGGTGAATCCCGCCAGGTACTGCGCCGCCTGCATTACCTGCTCCTGATAAATCAGCACCCCATAGGTCTCGCGGCTGATCGATTCCAGGAGAGGATGCGCATACTCGATGCTGACCTCGCCGTGGCGTCGCTTAATGAAGTCGGGAATCAGATCCATCGGACCCGGCCGGTAGAGCGCGACCAATGCGGTGATGTGCTCCACCGAGCTGATCTGAAACTTCCGACACAGATCGCGCATTCCGCCGGATTCCAGCTGGAATACCCCGACCGTGTTGCCCTTGTTCAGCAGGTCGTAGGTCTTTTGGTCGTTGAGGGGGAGACGATCGATCGGGATATCGATGTCCCGAGTGCGTTTCACCATCTCGCAGACGTTGCGGATGACGGTGAGCGTCTTCAAACCCAGGAAGTCCATCTTCAGCAGGCCGAGATCCCCGACCGGACCCATCGGGTACTGCGTCACGATGGTGCCGTCCTCGTCCATCTTCAGCGGAAGTAGATTCACCAGCGGTTCGGGTCCGATGACCACCCCGGCGGCATGAACCGAAGCATTGCGGACGATGTCCTCGAGGACGAAGGCGGTATCGACCAATTCTCGGGTCATCTCCTCGGTGTCGTACGCCACTTTGAAATCGGGTGAGACCTTGAGGGCTTTCCCGAGATCCATCTTCAGCTCATTGGGAATCATCTTCGCCAGACGATCCCCGTCGCCGAAGGTGAGACCGTTCACGCGAGACAGATCGCGGAGAACGGATTTCGCCCCCATGGTGCCGAAGGTGATGATCTGCGCAACGCAGTCCCGTCCGTATTTTTGTCGCACGTATTCGATGACGTCCGCACGACGGTCATCGGCAAAATCGATGTCAATGTCGGGAGGATTGACGCGTTCCGGATTGAGAAATCGTTCGAATAGCAGGCCGTATCGGATCGGATCGACGTTCGAAATCTCGAGCAAGTAGGTCACCAGGGATCCTGCGGCGGAACCACGAGCCACGCAGGAGATCCCCTGTTCGCGACCGTGCTGGACGAAATCGCCGACGATCAGGAAGTAGGAAACAAATCCGGTTTTCTCGATGACTTCCATCTCCATGGAAAGGCGATCGATCACCACCTTCACCGCTTCCGCCACCTTGGGATCGGAGAGATCGCACGGTGGATGCTTCTCGTCGACCGAGGCCGCTTCGATCTCGCTGAGTGTGTAGGTAGGCAGGAGCCGGGCGTCCTCAATCGACTCCACGGTAAATTCATTACCCGCCGCGTGGGCCACCATCCCGTAACGGCGGCCGAGGCCGGCCGCCAACAACTGCCGCAGATATCCCTCTCGAGTGAGATGTTCCGGTGGACTGAACACCGGATAGTGCAGCTTGCCGAACGTCAGCTCGACATTGCATTTCTCAGCCACCTCGAGGGTATTCTGAATCGCCTCGGGCACTTCGACGAAGAGGGCCTTCATCTCCTCCGCCGAGCGCAGGAAGAACTGTTCCGGCACATAGCGCATGCGGCGCTGGTCCTGGAGCATGGACTGGGTGCCCAGGCAGATGAGGCAGTCGTGGGCGTGCGAGTGTCCTCGCTCGATATAGTGAACATCGTTGGTCGCAACCAGCTTCAGCCCGAACTCCTTCGACCAGGGAATGAGATGTCGGTTGACCTTGGCCTGTTCGGCGATGCCGTGATTTTGCAGCTCGAGATAGTAATTTTCCGGGCCGAGCGTTTGTTTGAACCAGTCCACCGCCTCGCGAGCCTTATCGATTTGCTCATTATGGATCAACTGCGGCACCTCGCTCGCCAGGCATCCCGACAGTGCGATTAGCCCCTCGCGATATTGTGTCAGCAGCTCCTTGTCGATGCGTGGCTTGTAGTAATACCCCTCGAGATGGCCGGCGGTGACCAGCTTGATGAGGTTTTTGTAGCCCTGCTCGTCCTTGGCCAGCAGCACCAGATGGTTGTAAACGTCGCGACCGCCGCTGGAGGACTTCTTTTCCAATCGGCTGTTGGGTGCCACATAGACCTCGCATCCCAGAATCGGCTTGATGCCTTTGTCGCGGGCGGCCTGGTAAAAATCGACCGCACCATAGAGCACTCCGTGATCGGTAATGGGCAAGGCGGCGAACTTGAGCTCATGGGCGCGATCCATCAGCTTGTCCAACCGACAGGCACCATCCAGCATCGAGTACTCGGTATGCAGGTGGAGGTGAACGAAGTCCGCGTGCGACATCCCTTTTAATCTGAAACCCCCACCCAGGTTGTCGAGAGCGGAAACCGGGAACTTGTTCACAGGGATGCGATGCTCGGAGAGGGCGCAGGCACTCGAGTTCTCTGCCGAGGAGTACAGAACAAAAATTGGAGAGGCACCGGATCCCCTCGTTCTCGAGCCTTTTGAACCCCACCTATACTCGCATCCCATCCTGCGAGGTTGCCAAATAGGTCCTGTCGGCCTAAATCATGCGCATGAAGAAGATTTTCATCCGCGTGGGGATCGCCTTACTGGTCTTAGTTGTGGTCGGCGTCCTGGTTTTTGCGATGTTCCTCGATGGCATTGTCAAGCGAGGTGTGGAAACGGTAGGTCCGACCGTCACCAAGACCGCCGTGAAGCTCAGTGGCGTCAGCATCTCTGTGCTGGGCGGGAGCGCCAAACTGAACGGCTTCGTGCTGGGCAATCCTGAGGGATACAAGGACACCAACGCGATGGAGGCGGATACCGTCAGCGTGGCGTTGGTCCCCTCCTCGGTGATCGCGGACAAGGTGATTATCCGCTCGATCCTGATCGACGGCGCGCGAATCAACATCGAGGGCTCGCCTTCGGATAACAATCTCACCAAAATCCTTGCCAATGTGCAGGCGGCAGCCGGCTCGGCCTCGAAGCCTCTCGGAAAGGGGGAGGACGCGGGCGCCAGCAAGAAGCTCCAGGTGGATGACATCACGATCAAGAACTGTAAACTGAGCATCACCCTGAAACTTCTTGGCGGAAAAACGGTGAGCGCGCCATTGCCGGACATCCATCTCTCCAATCTGGGTCAAGGTCCTGAAGGAATCACACCCGCCGCGTTGATCAAAGAAATCCTGACCTCGGTCACGAGCAACGCCGGCACCGCGGTGCTGGAAGCGGCGAAGGGGCTTGGTGGCGCTGCGCTGGACAATGTGAAGGATCTTGGGAAAGGTGGGGTCGAAGGGGTCGACAAAGCTACCAAGGGCATCAAAGACCTCTTCAAGAAGAAGTGATCCGCGGACAACCCTCTAATTAGCAGAGGGTGTTATTAAAACTGGGTGAGAATGGAGTCTCGCCTATTCGAAGAGATGGGGCGGGGATGGGCCGATACGGCCCACACTACAGAACTACGGCTGGCGTGCCTTCGCACGGTTTCCATCTTCTGTAGTGTCGTTCGTATCGAACGATCCGGCGGGGATGGGCCGATACGGCCCACGCTACAGAACTACAGCCCGGCTTCTGTAGCGTCGTCCAGAGCCTCGGTCTTTTTTGCGTCTCTTGCGCCTTTTCGCGGCTAAGCCCGGCCCTGCCCGTTTCCGATCCTGGTAGGAGCGTTTACCGCGGAGGACGCGGCTTCTCTCTCGTCCCACGCGACGCGGCCGTCGGGATGCCCAAGGCTGGGATGGAATGGGCCTTTGGCCCTCAGGAATTTTGATCTCTTGAGTCGCGAGCCGCGGCCGAGGACCGTCCGGATTCCCTGTCTTCCAATCTAAAATCGAAAATGAGAGCTGCTACCCAAACCCGGCGTTTCCTTGACCCGCTTCGTCGATCCCCGGAGTGTTGTGGAAATGGACGCTCTCAATCTGGATGCCCTTAAGCGCCTTCTGGAGTTCAAACTGCCCACGGCCCTCTCGATCCTGGAACAGATGGTCTCGATCAACTCGTTCACGGAAAACCGGGACGGAGTTCAGAGGCTCTCAGAACTGACCCGCAGGACCTTTGCCGAGCTCGGTTTCACGGCTGAAACCATCCCCTCGGTCAATCCCCGCTACGGAGACCATCTGGTCTGCATTCGACCGGGAACCTCGATGCGTTCGGTGGCGATGATCTCGCACCTCGACACGGTATTTCCCCCGGAGGAGGAGCTCGAGAACAACTTCCGCTGGCAGCCGGAGGGGGACCGGATCTACGGACCCGGCACCCAGGATATCAAGGGCGGCACCGTCATGATGTGGCTGGTGCTCCAGGCGCTTCGAGAATGCGCCCCGCAGGTCTTCGAGTCCACCACCTGGAGGCTGTTTTGGAATTCCTCCGAGGAGACGCTGTCGCAGGATTTCGGCGAAGTGTGCCGCAGCCGCTTCGGCAAACACACGCAAGCCGCGCTGGTTTTCGAGGCCGAGGGCCGCCTGGGCGAAGAGAGCCTGGTGGTAGCCGCGCGCAAGGGACGGGCGACCTGGAGAATCACCGCACGCGGACGCGGCGCGCATGCAGGAGGCAAACATCGGCAGGGTGCCAACGCCATTCTCCAGCTCTCCGCCACGCTCCAGCGCGTCGCAGCCCTCACCGACCACGGAAGCGAGCTCACCTTCAACGTCGGTTCCGTCGCGGGCGGCACCGTCCCTAACCGCGTGCCCCATGAGGCGCATGCAGAGGGAGAGTTCCGGGCGTTCAGTCCCGAGACCTACGCCCGAGGCATGGCCTCCCTGAAGGCGCTTGTCGGCCCCGGGGAGATCCGCAGCGTCGCGGACCGTTTCCCCTGCACCGTGGAGGTGGAGATCCTGAGCGAGTCCCGTCCCTGGCCTCGGAATGAGCGCACCGACCGCCTAGTGTGTCATTGGGAGGCGGCCGGCCGCGAGGTGGGACTGCCGGTGAGCCACCACGAGCGCGGAGGACTGAGCGATGGGAACATGCTCTGGGACGTGGTGCCGACACTCGACGGACTCGGCCCCTGGGGTGACAACGACCATTGTTCAGAGCGAAGCGCGGACGGTCAAAAGGTGCCCGAGTATGTCGACGTGACGTCCTTCGTGCCCAAGGCGCTCGTGAACACGGTCGCCATCCTGCGACTGCTAGACGGAGGCCGAGCTGCCTCACGGTAAAGACGGCGCGTCCAAACAGAGGCTCTCCTTCGCCGTGGCTACGGCGTGTCACTTTAAGCATCGGACGCAAAAAGTGCGCAGCGGCTGCGTCAGGATAAACTTGGCGGGATGCACGGCTTGCAGCCTCTCATGCGACATGCGCCGCAGGGCTGAAGGGGGGAGGCACTCGGAAAATTTGAGATCCAGATGATTGATGTCGATTGCGGCAGTTCTTTCCTCGCCTGATGCGGCTCGGAGAGATGCGAGAGCTTCACCAAGGTCTTCCGCTTTAACCGCCTCTTTGAATCGCAGGCTAAAATTGTCCGCCGTGTTCTGCAGAGTTGCAGCCTGAATGAGTAGTTTGCCAAGATGTTCATTCGCTTTGCGGCCCGCGAAGGTCCACCACTCGCAGTCATCGGCCCGCGCACCCATTCGGAGCACGCTGGCATCTGGTTTTAGCCAATCATGTTCTTTTCGAGCTTCATCGAGGGCGACTTCACCACGCTGCGATAGGAATGCGAGCCGCGTCTCGCTTGTCAGCAGAAGCTTCACTTCCTGGCAAAGCTCAAAGCCGTAAGCCCTGCCGCTGCCGAGCCATCGTGATTTGCCACCCTGGTCCGCAGGTTCCACGAATGCTTTGGAACCCTTCCAGTCAATCTCTCTCAATTTCCATGAGCGGCCACTCAACGAGATCACCAGCGCGCTTTCCCTGGGCGCGGTGAAGCTGCCACGATCTACCGAACCCAGATGTTCGCGACCGAAATAAACATCGAACTCAGGCGTTCGCATAAAGATTGAGAACAGGTCCAGGAAGTTCTGAAAACCAAAGCGCGTCTCCCCTTGTTTCCCGACAAAAATGATTCCTTGGTCTTCGCTGAGAAATGCCTCTCGGATCATATAGTCGATGATTTCATCCAATTGGCCCTCGGATGCTTGGGCGAAGGGCGGAAGTCTCGACAACCACTCCCGCCAGGAATTTCGCCCCAATCCGCGTTCCTGCAAAGTTAGAGCGAGGATTTGCTGAGCGAAAACGTGGTAAGGAACTGGGGGCGGCTCTATCGGCTCA
>JAYTTC010000266.1:0-1921 GCA_043745255.1 Verrucomicrobiales bacterium | reverse complement strand
CTGCCGACTCCTATGCCAGACCACGCATACTGGTAAGGTGCCGTGGAATCTTCGCCCACTTTTGTGGTTCCCTGGTAAAACTGAACTTTCGTGATTATCCCGTTGGAGGAGCTGGCCGTGGCGGCAAATGGAATCAACGCGGGGCTGACCAAGGTCGAGCTGTTGGTGGGAGACGTGAGAACGACGACAGGCAAGGCCTCTCGGCAGAGTTGCATCGCGACTCCAAGCATTGCAGAGGCCAGGGCATTTGAATCGGTTCCCGAATAATAATCCGCCTCACAGGAGGCGTGAATTGATAAAAGAAACGGCTCGGCAGCCCCCACCCCAAAGGAAAAGATTCTCGACCCCTTGGTCTTTGCGGCAGCCGATCCGGTGCTGCCGGATCCGTAATTATCCTTTCCATCCGAAACCAGGAGAATGAGGGGTTGCGCCACGTTGGTGCGCCGCTGGGCATCCAGAACCGCCTGCGCGTCCAGGATGGACTGATCGATGGCAGTCCCCGAGCAGGGCGGGCCGTTAAGCGCGATCGCATCCATCGCTGCGGAAATGGTTCCTTTGTTCGCGCTGAATCCTGCGACAATGTGATTGGTTGCGTTGTCGCAAAAGGACATCACCGCTACCTGGTCCAGGCTGAAGTCCAGAAAGTTCAGCAGTGTCTTCGCTGCACCGATCGCTTGGGCAAAACCTGTGCTATCGAGCGACGAACTTCGGTCGATCAAAAACACGACATCGAGCTTGGGCGAGCATCCGACTTGAATTGATTTGTAGTCATAAGGACTCGCGCCTCCATACCCATCCGTGAACACGAATCGAGCAGTCCGACTCATGAAATCAGGTGTCACGGAGGTGTTTGTATAGGATATCGACCTCAGAAGGCTTCGAACGGCCAGAAGGCTTGAGGACGAGTTAGTGTACAGATTGATGG
Organism: Verrucomicrobiales bacterium; assembly: GCA_043745255.1. GTDB lineage: Bacteria > Verrucomicrobiota > Verrucomicrobiia > Limisphaerales > UBA11320 > UBA11320. The sequence goes on along the minus strand of JAYTTC010000266.1, from coordinate 996 downwards.
TCAGCTTGGTTTGATTGCTTGAGCTCGACCAAACCGCAAAAGGAGTGCCGCCGTAACTAACGATGCTGCTACTTACACCGATCTGGCCGGCTCCGTTCCCCTGGGAAGCGATCATGAGTTTATCTTCCGTTGATCGGACGGTGTAGACCAGATCGACGATGAGTTTTCCGGCGGAATAGTCGATCGCATCGATGTCGTCAATCGAGGCCATCGCATCCACAGTGACAGCCGGCCCACCCACAAAAAACGTAGGGACAGGGTTTGTGAGAACCAGGGTCGGGATGTACCAACTGTTCTCGCCAGGGTTGGTCCAACCATCCCCATTCAGATCCTCAGCCAGACTGCTCAGTCCGTCATAGTCATCGTCCCAAAGAGTGGCCCCGTTCCTGACGCTGACAGAATGGAAGCCGATATCGACGGGGGACGCTGCTTCGCGGCTTCCGTCGGTGAGTGTCGAAAAGTGGTAGAGTCCCACGCTGCGGGCCAGCGTGCTTCCCTTGTCGATGAGACCCGAGAGGTTGCCCCCGGTGGCGGGATAGTAATACTCGCCAAAAGGCCCCCTCTGCCAATCGAGCACCGAGACGGTCACGTTGCTTGATCCGCCCGGCAGCGTTGAGGTATTGAAGTAACCGTTATTCGAGTTGGGGATCGGGTTGTAGGTGGGGTCGGCGACCGTCACTGCTATCGAAGACGAGGCAAAAAGATTGTCGTAAAACCCCCAGGTTCCGAAATAGGAGTTCCCGTAGGAAATCGTGTGGGAGCCTCCAAACACCAGATTATTGCGAAGCTGTGCGAGGAGTGAATAATTTACCCCAGAGTAGTATCCCCAGAGATTGACTCCGCTACGGTGAATCAGGTTATTGGTAAGTCCAATGCTCTGGGTCAGAGCTACCGTGGTGGAGGGAAAGAACCAGAAATAAACGCCACGGAACGAGCTATCCCGGGCCGTGAGTGTCAGCTTTTCGCTCGTGTAAACAAACTGGCGCTTGCCATCCA
>JAYTTC010000265.1:0-7079 GCA_043745255.1 Verrucomicrobiales bacterium | reverse complement strand
TCGGTGGTAGCGGCCTCCGGCGTATTGACGAATCCGTAACGGCCGTCGCCATTGCGCGCTAGCGCCTCCATTAAAGGATCATTGAACCCCTCCCATCCAATGCCGAAGCAGTCGAGCGCGATGCCCTGGCTACGATGGGTCTCCACCTTTCGCTTGAGGGACTCCGGCTCCACATCCCCAAGATTCGCTGCTCCGTCTGTGAGCAGCACGACACGGTTCACTCCATCGGGGATGAAGTGACGCAGCGCAGTCTGATAGGCGAGGTTCATCGCCTCCTCAAGATTGGTACCTCCTTCGGGGGTGAGATCCCCCACGCGCTGCGGAAGCTCACCTGCCTGACGTCCGGGGAGTCCATCGACCCAGAGTCGTGCGGTGCGTGCGAAAGCGACCACACTCACGCGATCCTGTGGATGAAGCTGGCGGGCGATGACGCGCAGACATTCCTGCCGAATCAGCACGCGATCGGCGCGCTCCATTGATCCGGAATTATCCAGCAGCAGAACCAAGTTGAGAGAGCGATTGGACTGGCGGCCGACCGCAGCGGTTTTAACCGAGAAGCGCAATAAATCACGGTCATGTTCGAAGGGATCGCGGGCGCGTTCCCAGGCGAATGCAATCGGGGCTCTGCCGGTCGGTTCCGCATCGCGGTAGTCGAAAGCGTTGATGAACTCCTCGCTGCGCACGGTGGCCGGATCCGGCATCTGTCCCTGCTCAAGACTCGCCGCTGCGAGCTTGAACGACACATCGGTGACATTGAGCGAGAAAGTGGAGAAGGCACTCTCAGCGGTGCTCATCTCGGGTTGGGGAATCGGCAGTGCTACGGATGACTTGTCGAGAGCCGCGTCAGCCCTCACCAACGACCCTTCCTTTTGCAGATCCTCGACCTGCTTGAGAGCCCCAGCTTTCTGAAGCTCCACCTTCGCGGGCGCTTCAACCGATCCGTTGACCTTGTAGTTCAGAATCGCCTCTGCGCTTCCATCGGTAACGGATTGGCGCGCCGATTGGGCAGAAGACTTGTTGAAAGAGCGGGAGCCAAGGAAGGTCACACCGCCGGCTCGAGCCGCCGGGGCCTGGGGAATCCCGAGATTGCCACTGGCCTGTATCTCCATCAAATCAGCCTCTCCACGAACGCCAGCAGAACCACGCGGGCGATTCTCATCACCGAACGCATTGGCATGTGGAGTGAGTGTTGCAAAAGAGTCTGAGAGGCCCTTCTTGTCGACCTCGGACTCCTGGAGGTTTCGAGAGATCGCCGGATGGCTCTCCAGGAGTGAAGGAAGCGCGATCTGGCTGTCGCTCTTAGGTAAAATGCCCCGCAGAGAAAGAGATTCCTCCTCGCGTAGCTTCTTTTCCCCCAGAGCGAATCGTCCCCGTTCCTCGAATGTAACCGGTTTTTCGGCTTCCGTGGGATGGGGCGCGGGAGGTGGAGGAGGCGAGGCCACGGCAAGGCTTTCGTCCACGGCCACGGCTCCCGACACCCCCTGTGTTACGTGCGAAGGGTCCGGCTGCAGGGGGGCAGACTCAGATCGCCCAAGTCGATCCTGTCCAGCAGCAGCGTCGTTGCCGTTCAGCGTGAAGGCCAAATCCGGATTGCCTGAACGTGTTCCCCGTATTTCGCCTCCAATCCCCTCCATCAAGGACATCTTTCTCTTAACGCGAGATCCGAGAAACTCAATGCCGCTCCCCGATGCCAGGACCAGAAGAACCAGGATCATGGCCGCCAGAGCTCCCCACTCACGCCAGTTTACCCCCTGAGCGGCGGCGAGTTCCTTCGGCCTCACTCCGTGGAGCGATTGAAACAATCGAGCCCGACGTTCGGGTGACAATTTCAGAGGTTCAACCGGGGCTGCCGCCTCTTCTTCAAGCGAGGTCGCAGCCTGTCTCACAAGACCCATGATGCGGGCGAGCTGGTCGTGAAGCTGAGCAAGTTCGGGATCCTGGGCGAGGAGCAAGCGCAGGGATGCCTCCTCCTCAGCCGAGAGTTCGCCCAGCAATAGCGCGGTGAGACGGGCTTCAAGTTCGTTGCGAGGTGACTGCGGCGAGTCGAGGCTCATGGTACCACTCCGGTTTTGGCGAGTTCATCCGCCACGGCTTTTATCGCGTGATGGAGAAGGTAGCCCACGTGACTCACCGTGAGCCCGGTGTGTTCGCTGATGCGCTTGTAGGACATCTCCTCAATGAATTTCAGCCGGATCAATTCGCGACTGCGTTCATCGAGCGTCAGGAGGCTGAGTCGAACGAGACCAATCCCTTCCCATCGCGCGATCTGCTCATCCGGCAAGGGCTGAGGGTCGGTGGATTCGGAAGGGAAGGCGGAGGTATTGCCGGGAGTGAGATCCAGTGGAACGGTCTTTCCCAATCGGCGGCGCTGGTTGAGCGCCACGTTATGCACGGTGCGATAGAGCCAGCGTCTTGGCTCGCGAATATTGGCAAGCTGGGTGTGCAGTTTCATGAATGCTTCCTGGACCGTGTCTTCCGCCGTCTCACGATCGCCCAACAGTCGAAGCGCATAGCTCAGCAGCGGCGACTCGAGAGCGGAAAACAGCTCTTCGATCGACTCGGCTCGCGGCGTTCCGCCATTGGAGGTCTCGGGACGAGTCACACTCATGCCGGGCTCGCAGGACGTTCAGGGTTCAGGGTCATCACTAGGTCGCGTTCGCGGCATGTCATTCAATACGACACGCAAGCGCCACATCTCTTAGTGGAAAAGTGATGAGAATTGTTCCCGAGGGCCAGCCTCCAATTTCAAGGCTCCTCAACGTGCAGCTCCGCGCTCCAAGGCATGGAAACGCAGGTGATCCAATTTAAATCCGTGAAGAGACTCCGTGGATCCCCTGATTCTGAAGCTCAATCCAGTCGACAGAAAGCCCCATCCTCATCCGCGAGGAGGTAGTTGGGTCCCTTATCGCGACTGGAGCGGCATATAGATCTGTTCGGGGCGGGCATTTGGGGCGGATTTCCATTCCAAGGACCGATCCACCGCCAGTCGCATCTGATGAAACCACCACTGCGCCCGACCACGCCGGCGCTCGTGCCGGATGCTCACGGGGGTTGCAGGACGGTGCACAAAGCTGAGTTCGATTTGTTGAGTTGTCATAAGCATATCGCGTTTTACTGCGATCAACCTACGTCGGGGGGTTGGACAAAGGCGGTCTAGCTGGCCGGCGAATTTTGAAAAAGTTCTGACAGTCTGCCCCATCGATGGGTCGGGCTTTCAGCCCTTTAGCAGGTCGGTGGACCCTCTGCTCAGGGTGTGATCAAAAATGGGTGGGAATGGATTCTCGCAGATTCGAAGAGATGGGGTGGGGATGGGCCGATACGGCCCACACTACAGAACTACAGCCCCTCTTCTGTAGCGTCGTTCGTATCGAACGATCCGGCGGGGATGGGCCGATACGGCCCACGCTACAGAACTTCGGCCCGGTCGTTTTTGCGTCTCTTGCGCCTTTTCGCGGCTTAGGGCCCGTCCTGATCGCTCCCGATCCGCTGGGGGATCTGATTCAGATGTTCTCACGGTGATCAGAGAAGATCTGAGCCCGCTGTGGATGAAAATCCCCTCCCCCGTTGCGGCGTGCAGCCTGTCGTTTCTTCTCCCATTTCTTCTCGTTGCCATTCGTGCTGGAAAGCGTAGCGTGAAAACGCCTTTCTGCCTTTCACGACAGATCGTGCTCCAATTAAACTCCGGAGTTCACGCTTATGAAAATGCTGCAAAGTTCGCAAACCCGACGCGAGTTCTTCACCGATGTCGGCAAGGGAATGATCACCGCCACGCTCGGCTTCAGCCTCGCTTCCGAGTTGGGACTCGCTGCCACGCAAGCCGAAGAGACGCGATTGTCCTTCGGCACCCTCGAGCCTCTGGTGAGGCTCATGCAGGAGACCCCCGTCAAGAAGCTGATGCCGATCCTTGTTGCGAAATGGCGTCAGGGTCTTGACCTGCGACAACTCGTCGCTGCGGGCGCGCTCGCAAATGCTCGAACGTTCGGCGGGGAGGATTACGTTGGTTTCCACACCATGATGGCGCTCGCGCCCGGATTTCATATCTCGCAGGAACTCCCCTCCGCAGATCAGCCATTGCCGGTGCTAAAAGTCCTCTACCGCAATACCAATCGAATTCAGGAGTCTGGCGGCGGCCAGCGCGAAGTGCTTCACCCGGTCATGGCCGCGGTGCGTCCGTCCGAGGCGAACGCCGCAGCGTGGTTGCGGGATGCCGTCCACAGCAAAGATGCGGCGCGCGCGGAGTCTGCATTCATGGCGGTGGCGGGCACGCCGGAAGACGCACTCGACGCACTCTTGCAGACCGTTCAGGAGGAGACCGAGGTGCATCGCGTGGTTCTCCCGTACCGCGCCTGGGATTTGCTCGGCATTATCGGCACCGAAAATGCCACGACGTTGTTACGACAGTCCGTTCGCTATTGCGTGAAGTCGGAAAGCGGATCGCGGCGAGGAGGTTCCGATCAGCCACAATCGCTGCTCCCTCGTCTGCTGGAGGAACACAAGCTGCTTGGGGCGACGCCGGGCATGCGCAAAGCGGAGGATGCATGGGTGGAAAAGCTGAGCGACACGATCTTCCGATCGACACCCTCGCAAGCGGCTGCGGCTGCGGCTGCAGCACTCGCGGAGGGGATGCAGCCTGACGCGATCGGGGAAGCCATTTCACTCGCAGCAAACCAACTGATCCTCCGCGATCATGGCCGCACGCCGCGGGACGAAGTGGCGGGCAAGCCGCTCGGCAGCGTGCATGGCGACTCCATCGGCGTCCATGCCTGCGACTCGGCTGGCGCGTGGCGCAATCTCGCTCGCGTGTCTCGATCCCGAAATACCTTTGCGTGTCTGATCCTCGGAGCCTATCAAGTTGCACTCGACCGGACGAATCGAGGCGGAGATTTCCTGAATTGGGAGCCACTCCCGTTAACGCGCCATGTAGAGAGCGCGAAGGCCGCAGATGCGTTCAACTTGCTGGGGGAACTCGATGAAGCGGTCCGCGGCAATCTGCAAGCCCATGCGAGCGCCATCGTCCAGCGCTACGGCCAGCTTGGATACGAATCGCGTGCTATTTTCGATCTGCTACGCCGCTATGCCATCAGCGAGGACGGCGCGTTACACGCCGAAAAATTCTTCCGAACTGTCACGGAAGAGTTCTCCACGACCCGCGCACCCTTCCGCTGGCGTCAGCTCTGCGCACTCGCTCGCGTGACCGCGAGCGAATATGGCCGTCCCGCAGCCGGAGTCGCGGAATCGAAGGAACTATTAGCGGTCTAAAACTTCTGATTTCCGGAGTTCTCGGACATCGAATCCTTCAGTTCAGGCGCTGGATGTGCTGTGCTGAGCGTCCGTGATATCCGCATGATCCGCGGTAAAAACCAGCCAGCAGTTCTTCCAATGAACAAATCTCAAAACCGTTGGAGCGCAACAATGGTTTTGAGATTTGTTCATTGGAAGAACTGCTGGGGTGTGATTCAAAGTGGGTGAGAAAGGAGTCTCGCCTATTCGAAGAGGTGGGACGGGGATGGGCCGATACGGCCCACACTACAGAACGACAGCTGGCGTGCCCTCGCACGGTTTCCATCTTCTGTAGTGTCGTCCGTACCGGACGATCCGGGCGGTAGTTGCCAAACTCTAAGCGAGCATCGCTCGCACAACCTGCGCCTCTTCGACTCCGGTCAGCCTCTGGTCCAAGCCCTGGGATTTGAAGGTGAACTTACTATGATCAATTCCTAGGCAGTGCAGCAGGGTCGCGTTGAAGTCGTTGATGTGTACCGGATTCTCCACCACGTTGTAGCTGAAGTCATCGGTCTCTCCATAGGTGCTCCCGCCTTTCGCACCGCCGCCCGCCATCCACATGCAGAAGTTCCGAGGATGATGATCGCGACCGTAGGTGTCCGCCGTGAGTTTTCCCTGCGAGTACACCGTGCGACCAAATTCCCCTCCCCACACCACGAGGGTCGATTCCAGAAGACCGCGCTGCTTGAGATCCTGTAACAACGCCCCGGTGGCCTGATCGGTGTCCAAGCATTGATTCTTCAGTGCGATGGGCAGGTTTCCGTGCTGATCCCATCCGCGATGGAGAATCTGCACCGCTCGAACGCCGCGCTCGATCAGCCGCCTCGCCAAGAGCGCCGAGTGAGCGAAGGTGCCCGATTTCTTTACGTTCTCCCCATACATCGCAAGCGTGGACTGTGACTCTCCGGTGAGGTCCACCAGATCAGGGACGCTCGCCTGCATCCGAAACGCCATCTCATACTGCGCGATGCGCGTCTGAATTTCCGGATCTCCCTGCAGAATAAAATTGCGCTGATTTAATTGATTGAGCGCGTTGAGAAGCGTTCGCCGATCGCGCGCGTCAACGCCCGGAGGATTCTGCAAATAGAGTACCGGGTCCCCCATCGAACGCAGCGCGACACCGTTGAATCGGGTGGGGAGGAATCCACTTCCCCACATGCGGGTGTAGATGGCTTGACCATTGCCGGTGGAGGGAAAGGTCGGGGTCATCACCACGAAGGCGGGAAGATCATTGCTCTCGCTCCCCAGCCCATACGAGAGCCAGGAACCAATGCTCGCCTTCCCCGGAACCTCGCTGCCGGTCATCACAAAAGTGCAGGCGGGATCGTGATTGATCGCATTGGTGTTCACGCTCTTCACTAAGGCGATGTCGTCCACGCACCGGGCTGTGTGGGGCAATAACTCGCTCACCCAACGTCCGCATTTTCCGTGCTGCTTGAATTGGAACTGTGACGGGGCAACCGGGAGCCGATCCTGCCCGCTGGTCATGGTGGTGATTCGCTGTCCGTGACGAATCGAGTCGGGAAGATCCTTATCGAAGTAGGGCTTCAACTGAGGCTTGTAGTCCCAGAGGTCCATCTGCGCCGGACCGCCGTTCATATGCAGATAGATAATCGAGCGGGCTTTCGCAGCAAAATGGGGGAATCCACTCAGGGGCGGATGTACTCGTTCCGCCCCAGCGGCAGCTCTGACTCGATTGCGGCCGGCATTGTCGGAGAGAGCCCAACCGAGAGCCAGTCCGCCGAGGCGAAGCCCGGTGTTTCCGAAGAACTGACGGCGAGTCTGGTGCTGGAGAAAAT
>JAYTTC010000264.1:0-7093 GCA_043745255.1 Verrucomicrobiales bacterium | reverse complement strand
GTATTGGATCCAACCAAGGTCCGCATGACGGTGTCGAATCGAAGCTCCAACACTTTCTGAGCCGAGCCAGCAAGCCCTCCGGTCACTGCCGGGACGCTACCCATGTGATACTTGAACGCGGAGGAGGAGACATTGTAGATGACGAAGATCCCGTTAAACGCAGGATCGGCAGCGCCCGAAATGACCACAATATCGTTGTTGCTATAAGTGTTGGTGACGGCCGCCGTCGCCTCCGTACCGGTATTGGTTAGCCCTGAACCGAGACTGATTGGTAACTTTGTGGAGAGTTGAGGACTTGTGTCGAGCGGGTCAGTTTTGCGTCCCCGTACCCGCGGCACCCTCGTTGCGAGGGGAAGCCCAAACATCGATCCGTTGAGGATCCAGGAGCAGCGCGTGAATCAGTGACATTCCATCCTTCGGTTCAGGAGATTGGCGTTCTCATGCAGTGGCGGAGTGACCCAAGGAAGAGTAACCCACACTCCTGGAAATTGCCAAACGGGCCGACGGACCTCCGGGAGCCCTAACGGGGCATGCCTCACTCCTCCTCCAAAATGGGAACCAACCCAGCTCGGTCCTTCTATTTGCACTCCCCGTGCCCCTTTATGTGGTTCCTTGCTTCTGTAGCGTGGGCCGTATCGGACGATCGGGGCGGGGGATGGGCCGATACGGCCCACACTACAGAAGACAACCAACGCAACGAACGGGGGCCTGGAGTTTCGAAAACAACATCTGTGACAGAAATATCTGACTGTCGGGGCAGGTTCCGAGCCCATATATTTGTCCCTATATTTCTGTCGTACCTCCCCTTTCTCTTCCTCGTCACCGCAACGCGGGGGAAACGCAGGGGCGGGGTTTAGCCGCGAAAAGGCGCATGAGACGCAAAAAAGACGGACCCGCTTGGGAGATCACTCCTCCTCCAAAATGGGAACCAACCCAGCTCGGTCCTTCTATTTGCACTCCCCGTGCCCCTTATGTGGTTCCTTGCTTCTGTAGCGTGGGCCGTATCGGCCCATCCCCGGCCGGAATCGTCCGATACGGACGACGCTACAGAAGCCGGACTGTAGTTCTGTAGCGTGGGCCGTATCGGCCCATCCCATTCTCACCCACTTTGAAGCGCGCCCCCGCCGGGGTGCGTCTATTTTTTTCCTGTTGTGGCAGTCGTGTGCCCACTGTCATATGTGTGCGTATGAATTCTCCGACTGAGGGCAAAGGATCGCTCACCGCGACGCAATGGCTGATCTGCATCATCGCCTCGGTGGGATTCGCATTTGATATCTATGAGCTCCTGATGCTTCCCCTGATCGTGAAACCGGCCTTGGCGGCTCTTGGAGGGATGAGCGCCGAGGGTCTGCCACTGCTGGTGCCTGGAAGCCCCGCCTATGTAGAGTGGGCGAGACTGCTGTTCTTCGTGCCTGCGATTGTCGGCGGTGTCTTCGGCCTAGTGGGGGGGTATCTCACAGATGTGCTTGGACGGCGTCGCGTATTGACCGCCAGCATCATCCTGTATGCGGGTTCAGCGTTCGCGGCTGGCTACGCGACTTCTCTTCCCCAGCTTCTCGTTCTCCGGTGCTTGGTCTTCATCGGTGTTTGCGTCGAGTTCGTGGCTGCCGTCGCATGGCTGGCCGAGCTTTTCCCCGATCCTGAGCGTCGCGAAAAGGTACTGGGCTATACGCAGGCTTTTTCGTCGATTGGAGGTCTGCTGGTCGCTGGGGCAAATGAGCTGGCGGTGAATTTGGCTTCCAGTCTTCCCGCCATTCACGGCACCCACGAGGCGTGGAGATACACTTTGATTTCTGGGCTTTTGCCCGCGATTCCGCTGATCTTGATTCGTCCTTTCCTCCCGGAGTCTCCCGCCTGGCAGCGCAAGAAAGCCGCCGGTGAGCTGCGGCGCCCGAGTTTGGCGGAGCTGTTTGCTCCGGAGTTGCGTCGTGTGACCCTGACCTCCACCGTCATTTTCGCCTCTTGTTACGGTCTCGCGTTCGGCGCGATCCAACATCTGCCTCAGATTGTCCCCGGCTTGGCAGACGTCAAAGCGATGGTCAAATCGAGGCAGGAGGCGATGGTGAAGCAGGCGGATTCGGATGGGAAACCCAAGCCCACCCCGAAAGCGCTGGCTATTGCCGGCAAGACGGTTGAGGAATCGGAAGCGGCCAAAGTGGCGAGATGGCAGGAATTGGGTGGCTTGGGGGGGCGATTCGCATTGGCATTCGTGGCGCTGAGACTTGCCAGTCGACGCACTCTGCTTCGCATTTTTCATATCCCGGCCCTCCTCTATGTTCCCGCGCTCTTCTGGTGGCTCTCCTCGAACCTAAGCCAGACGGACAATCTCGCGATGATCAAATGGGCCGTGGGCGTAGCCGGCTTCTTCACCGTCGCTACGTTCAGCTTCTGGGGAAATTATCTTCCGCTGGTCTATCCCCTGCATCTGCGCGGAACTGGGGAAGGGTTCACCGCGAATATCGGTGGACGCATTCTAGGGACATCCGCAGCCTGGATTACGCTGACCTTGTCCGCCGCGACGCCTCCAAGTCCGGGGCGAATTGCGCTCACGGCGGCTGTGGTCGCAGGGCTGTTTGCTTTGGTGGGAGCGATCGTGACGCAGTGGCTTCCGGAGCCGAAACCGAACCTGGAAGGAAGCGATTCTTAGCAGCGGTCGGGCCTTTCCCGGGTCGTGTATCTTGCTGGCGCGAGCTCCCAGTATTGGAGCCACTCGGCCTGTGATGATTCTGCGACCGGCGGTCGAGTGTCCGTCCACGGCGGGAGCGATTGGGGTTCAGCTCAGGGGGTGAAGAGTGAGCTGACCGACAATGGCCCTGAAATTCGTCCGAAGTTTTTCCGGCACCCCAGCGTCTGGATATTGCATTTGCCACAATGACATGGCGGAATGAGTCCCTATTACAGCCCTATGAAATCGACCTCTGTTGCTTCGTTGACCCTCGTGTTCGGCCTTGCGGTCCTGGCTTCGGTGCCTCGCGCCGAGGCCAAGGTGGACTTTGTGAAGGAGATCAAACCGCTCCTTGAGCAGAACTGCATCAAATGTCACGGCACGGAGAAGCAAAAAGGGAAGCTTCGCCTCGACTCGAAGGAGGCAGCCTTCAAGAAGGAGGGTCTTATCGTACCTGGGGATCCGGACAAGAGTGATGTCTTTCATCGTATCACGCTTCCCAAAGGCCATGACGACGTCATGCCCTCGGAGGGTGACCTTCTCAGCAAAGCGCAAATCGATCTGATCAAAGCTTGGATTAGCGAAGGCGCGGATTGGCCGGCCGGCGCGACTGTCGGAGTGGCTGGGCCTTCGGCCGAGGCGAAAGCGAAGACCGGAATCGACGCTCTGGGCGAGCACAAGCCCAAGCCCGACGAATTGCAGGCGATCGAGAAGCTCCAGGCGGCGGGCATCAATTTGATTCCGGTGGCCATGAATCAAAATTGGCGAGACGCGAATTTGAGTCTGATGGGCACCAATGTGACCGACGAGACGGTGAGTCAGCTACAGAATGTGAAGGGCCTGGTTTCGCTGAATCTCCGAAACACCAAAGTGACCGACAAGGCTTTGGCGAGCGTCAAGAGTCTCGAAAATCTCCTTAGCTTGAACCTGGCGGGCACGGCAGTGACCGATGCAGGTCTGGCGAATCTAAAGAGTCTCTCCAAGCTGGAGTACTTGAATCTATACGGAACCGGAATCTCAGATGCGGGTCTGGCTCAGTTGAAAGGCTTGAAAAATCTGCGCGCTCTCTATCTCTGGCAGACCAAAGTGACGGACGCTGGAGCTGCCGAACTTCAAAAAGCCCTACCGCTGCTCAAAGCCAATCGTGGCATCGATCTCAACGCCATGGCGCGTAAGGAAGAGAAAAAAGACGAGAAGCCGGCTGAGAAACCCGCCGAGAAGAAAGACGAAAAGAAAGAGGAGAAGAAGTAGGCCGCGATTGGCGGTGGGTCAGTGCTTTTCGTCGTCGTTGGAGAAGGGTTGTCGCAAGGCGCGAAGTCCTTCTTCCACCAAATCCTCACCCACCTCCGTTACCGCGCTCGTCTGTCGACGCAAGGTGCGGACTGAGCCGTGTGCCAGTTTGCTAAGGCCTCGGGGGGTGAACATGTAGTAGGCGAGCGACGCGATTCCCAGCAGGGGGTTGAACTCCCGCATATTAGCCATCACCACGATCAGTTCGCGCGCGGGACGCTCTGCGGGTTCGCGCACTGTGTGCAGCAGGTTGAGGACAATCATGCAAAGCACCAACGAACCGACGATCATCACGTGATACTTCGTCAACGGCTGCCCCAGCCAGATCCCCAGTTCATCCGGCAAGGCGTATAGGATCCATGCGCCGAGCGGTGGTCCCACAGCCCAGAGCATTCGAGTGAGACTCAGATAGACCGAGATATAGTGCGTACGGTGGGTGGAGGGGACCATCTTGATCATCACATTGAATTGGCAGAGCTCGAAACCTGCGAACATGAATCCTGTAATGAAGTAGTTCGCGTAGAGGTGTGCGTATCGATTCGGACCGCTAAACAGCCAGCAGACCGAGGAGGTGAGGAGCCAGATCAGAGCGGTGGTGATCAAAACGGGTTTGTTGCCGAAACGATCGCTCAGTGGGCCCCACGTTTTGAGTGAAATGAGCCCGCCTAAGGTGGACAGCATGGTGAGGATGGCCAGGCCTCCCAACGTGAATTTCAGCTGGTTCAGAACGTAAACGCTGTAGAAGGGATTCCCCAGATAGAGGCACATGCCAAAAAGTCCGGTGAAGAGGATGAGCCGCACGAAGTTTCGATCATGCAATGTTTCCCGGAGGCTGCGCGGCAGCTGTTCTCGCACCTGGGGCTGGGTGACGGAAGCGGGGAATTTCATTCGCAAAAAATAATAGAGCCCGCAGAACCGAGCCAGCGAAGCGGCCAGGAAGATGGAGCCGAAGATATACAGAGCGTTGCTATACGCGTCCGCCAGCTGTCCAGCCGTGAAAGTCACCGCCAGGCTCCAGGCTCCGAAGATCAGATTGCGCCGACCGAAATAACTTCCCCGGATATTGAGGGGTACGAGTTCGGAGACGGCCGCGGACCACGCCACGCTGCAGACGCTGTTGGCCAGAGTGGAGGAGATCACGATGGCCGAGAAGACTACATCGCGGGAGGCCTCCAGCCAGGGAAAGAGCGGGAGGAGCATCCAGGGCAGCGCATTCACAACGAAGCCCAGGGCGATAATCCTGCGCAGTGAAAGTGTTCTCTGAAGCAGAGTGGTGATGGGCGGCTGTACGAACAGGCAGAGGAACGGGGTCAGGGAGAGAAAAGCGATCGCCCCATTCCCCCAATTAAGCGCTTTCACAGCGAATCCGATCAGGAAGGGAAGGTTGCCGGTGGTCAGATGCAGCATGGGCACGCTGAAGCAGGCCTCAATGGTGCAATACTTCAGCGAGAGGAGGAGGGCTCGTTTTCGGAATGCGTCCACGGGCTCCGATCGAAGGGCAAACACTCCCTCAGCGGAAGCAAAAACGGGATCAATCCCAGCCTTGCGGAATCTCTTGGCAGGGCGCAGCGAATTCCTTCTATAGTTCGTCAGCATGCTGGCAAAACGCGTCATTCCCTGCCTCGACGTCCATAATGGAAAGGTCACCCGTGGGGTGCAATTCGGCCGCGCCGAGGCGGGTGGGCTGCGCAATGTGGGAGATCCCGTCGAGTTGGCTGTTCGCTACAACGACCAGGGTGCCGACGAGATGGTGTTCTTCGATATCACGGCCAGCGCGCAGGGGCGTAACTCCATGGTGGAAGTGATCCAGCGCACTGCCGACCAATGTTTCATGCCTCTGACGGTGGGAGGGGGCATCCGCACGCTGGAGGATATGCACACCATGCTCAAAGCGGGGGCCGACAAGATCAGTATCAATTCTTCGGCTATCGAGAAACCTGAGCTGATCCGGGCGGGCGCTGAAAAGTTTGGCAGCCAATGCATCGTGGTCTCCATTGACGCGAAACGAACTTCGCCTGGGCGGTGGGAGGTTTTCGTGCGCGGAGGTCGGCAAGCCACCGGTCTGGAGGTCATCGAGTGGGCCGAGCGGGCAGTGGCGTTGGGCGCGGGTGAAATCGTCTTGAATAGCATCGATGCGGATGGAACGAAGGCGGGCTTCGATTTGGAAATCACCCGACGTGTCAGCGAAGCGGTGGGAGTTCCAGTGGTCGCTAGCGGCGGCGCAGGATCACTGGATCACATGGCGGAGGTTCTGCTCGAAGGGAAGGCAGATGCAGTGCTGGCAGCCAGCATCTTTCATTTTAAGGAATACACCGTCGCTGACGTGAAGAACTATCTTGCGTCGCGTGGGATCCCGGTGCGATCCGCCTGAGATTATGGTGCCCCAACACACCGTCCCACGCCGACCCCAGAAATAAGCTTCTTGCTCAGCGCTTTCAAACGGGTTTAGGCCACTTTTGTCACTTCTGCGATGTGGATTTCCCCGTCGGCAAGGTGCTTGACCACCATCTCCACCGTGCGTTGGATGGCACCCTGATTTTCCTGCACGACTCTGAGGGCGTTCCTCCCCAAGGCCGCCGCCTTTGCGGGATCGGTGAGGAGCTCGGCAAGAGCCCGCTCCAACCCGGCCGCATCCTTAGCCTGGATGGCGGCCTCGCGCTTGACGAAGGTGTCCGCAATAGCGGCGAAGTTTTCCATGTTGGGGCCAAAGACCATCGGTTTGCCCATCGCGCCGGGTTCGATGGGATTCTGTCCCCCGTGGGCCAGCAGGCTCTTCCCCACAAAGATAGCGCTGGCTTTCTCGTAGAAGTATTTCAACTCACCGGTGGTGTTCACGATGAGGCATTCCACCGACTGCGGAGGGCGTGAAGTCTGGGTAGTAACCTCGGTGCGGTAAGCAAATTTCAGCCCGCGTGCCTCGAGATCGCGTCCCACTTCCTTCGAGCGCTCGGCGTGACGGGGGACGATGACTAAGAAAAGGTCCGGGAAACGGAGGCGGAGCCGCAGGAAAATTTCTCCCATCAAGCCTTCTTCCCCGGCATGGGTGCTCCCCGCCACGAGTATTCTTGCTCCGGAATCGACCCCGAGTTGCTTCATCAGCGAGGGAACGTCGAGAAGGCGACGTTCATCCAGTTTGAC
>JAYTTC010000263.1:0-7103 GCA_043745255.1 Verrucomicrobiales bacterium | reverse complement strand
CCAATGTGTAGTTTTCCGGCGTACCCAAACCGCTGAGCAAGAGAGCGGCGGCGCGGGAGTTGTCCGGCACCGCGTTGTAGTTACCATCCAGGTACGTTCCTGCCACCAGCAGAGTGACGGGTCCGAGATTTTCCAACCGGTGAGTGGGCAAGGTCGGCGGTGCGCCAGGAAGTGCGTGGAGTCCGCCCCAATCGATGGTCGATCCTGCAGGCAACATACCCGCCGCTCGCCATCCGCCATCTGCGGTCATCACCAGCATACCGTCAGTTGTGGTCATGGAAAGAATTCCTAATTTGGCCGGCACGACGCCGCACTCCGCGTCTTTGGAGGAATTCGGCGAATAGCCGACCACCACCGGTCCGGACAAACCTAACGTGGAGTCTGCCGTGAAGGCCCCTTGGTTTACTTGGATACTGCTTTCGCCGTCGAGCGGTAGAAAAATACCTAGCGGGCTGTGAATGCTGACCACTCGTGGTGCTCCGCCTAGCGCAATGGTGGCCGTAAGCACACCCACGCCGCCCGGAGCCGCCGCAATCACAACGTCCGTGGGCGACGGTAACGTACGCTGCCATGGGGATTCATTCGAAGACTTTCGTGCTGTGGATGGATCAGTAAGATCCCCCGCGACGGCGTCCGCCTCCAGCCATGTCGTCTCCCGTTCGCGGAGATAGACGGGCGTCGCCCCCGACATCGCAAAGGTACCCGCGGCGACGTCCCAGAGCAGCTGCGAGCCCACGTAGCGTACCGGCGTCTGCTCATGCACCAGGTGTATGGGGCGCGGCGGAACAGGAACATAAACTTGTGTCGAAAAATCCGGCAGACCGGCTGAAGTGATCGGCACCGCTCCCAAATCAAGTTCCGAATCCATCAGGCGCGCGGTGGGAGAGGTGGTCACCCCGGTACCGGCAGGCAGACACACCTTCATGCTGCCGCCGCTCAAACCAGCGTCGGAGAGCGTGGGGTTTTCGATTCGATAGCAAACGTTAGCGATGGTTCCTACGAACCCAGGCAGCGGGATGGGAACGCCCCCGCGCAGAGTGAGATCTCCGGTCGCCAGATCGCGATACACGGTATTCAAATTGAAGCGAAATCGCGAGGTCGGATTGTCCGCGAACCAGGCGGTATTCGGCGCGCTGACCACCGTGAAGATGTGACCCAATCCGTCGCCACTAGCCACCACCGTCGCAGGATTCCAGTCGGTGCTGTTGAAACGGGCTTCGACGGGACCCGCCGTCAGCCTGCCGGAAAAGGTAGCGAGCCTCAGGTTATCGAACTCAGAGGTGTTGATGGTCACCCCATTTCCATCGGGATCGGTATAGCTGACGACCAGTGTGAGTCGGTAAGGCCACTCGGGATTGATGTCCAGAGGCGCACTCCCGCCGACGCTGAACGTCTCATCCAGTAAGGCCGTAGACGGCGATGCCACCACTGAGCCGCGACCGCTCCAACTGGCCAGAGATACTGAGAATAAATGCTCACCGCTTTCCACACCCACAGGCACCCCGGTGTGCATCTCCTCGAGCGACCAGGCGATGTTCAACGGCAGGGCGATGGCGGTAGCTCGAACATTCACTTCGTCCAACCGCTGCAGATCCACCACGGTGCGGGCTTTAAAGCGATCAACCGCACCGGGCTCGTTGAACACCAAAGTTGAACTGCTTAGTGAAGCTGTCCGTACCCGCGCATCGATATGACGATCCAGATCGCCCGGCACCGGAATGAAAGCCACCTCATCCACGAACAACCCCTCACCCAGCGAGCTGACGGCGGCGTACTTGGAAAAACGCCACTCGACCGTGTGCTCCCCGGCCGATAGCCCATAGCTCACCAGCATCCAACTTTGCAGGGGGTTGACCCGCAGAACCTCCGCACCATCGATGCGGAGGGACCCCACATCACCGAACTTGGCGATGACCTTCCACCAGAAGTTTAAGGTGCCGGGGCCTGTAAATGACGTGGCCGTCGACGACGTTTGGTTTTGCGTGATGAGCGCGCTGCGGCCCGACGAAACGCCATCGTGCGTGAACACGGTATCGGTGATCCAAGGCGTGTCCGTTGACGTAAACGTCTTGCCTGGATTGTTGAGAGCATGACCGATCGTCTGCGCCTGGGCAGAGCCAGGAGCGAGGCATAGGGTGGCAATCAACAGACCGCCAAAGAGAGCATGCATAGAGCGGGAGGGCGTCATAGATAGGAGCCAGCTCCTTGGCTAGAATGGCGCGCTGTCGGATGGTTCAACGCACCTTGATAACCGTTAGTGGTGCCTTCCGCTTGGGCAAGTATTTCTCTGCGTAAACTGTTTAGCGGCAATAGGAACGGCGTTAACTTCGTTATCATGGTCAAATTGAACGGGGTGTCAGTGACATCGATCTGGAGATCCTGTTCACCCCGTCATGCGGAAAAGTCAGCTAAAAGGGCTCACACAATTTTTCACACAATTTTTCTTTTCGTGTCTTGAGCCCTTTTGGCGATAAACTGCGCATATATGGGAGATGTGCCAAATCCCAACGTGAAGCCCGCTCCCTCGGAACAAGCCATTTTCGCCGAGGCTCTCCAACGGGAGTCTCCAGAGGCGCGCGCGGCCTATCTTGACAGTGCTTGCGGGGCGGATTTGGCTTTGCGCCGTGGGGTTGAGGCGTTGCTCCGGGCGGCCGAAAGTGCGGGTGATTTCTTGGAAATCCCGCCCAGCCTTTTGAGCGGGGATGCGGTTCCCACCCCTCTCGGGAGCGAACCTAGTGAGCGACTCGGCGACCGGATTGGGCGCTATAAGCTGTTGGAGAAGATTGGCGAGGGCGGTTGCGGAGTGGTCTATATGGCCGAGCAGGAAGAGCCGATGCGCCGTCGCGTGGCACTCAAGGTCATCAAGCTCGGCATGGATACCCGCTCGGTCATCGGACGCTTCGAGGCGGAACGGCAGGCGCTGGCGCTGATGGATCATCCGAACATCGCCAAGGTGTTTGATGGCGGTGCGACACTCACGGGGCGTCCCTACTTCGTTATGGAACTGGTGCGGGGTGTGCGCATCACCGAATTCTGTGATGAAACACGCCTTTCGACGGAAGCGCGCCTGCACCTCTTCGTGCAAGTGTGCCTGGCGGTGCAACACGCCCATCAGAAGGGGATCATCCACCGAGATCTCAAGCCCTCGAACATTCTCGTTACGGTTAACGACGGTAAGCCGGTGCCCAAGGTCATCGATTTTGGGATCGCCAAGGCCACCAGCCAGCAGTTGACCAACAAGACGGTATTCACACTGTTCCATACCTTCATCGGCACTCCGGCCTACACGAGTCCCGAGCAGGCGGAGATGAGTAGCGTGGATATCGATACGCGCAGCGACATCTACAGCCTCGGCGTACTGCTCTACGAGTTGCTGACGGGCAAAACGCCCTTCGATGGCGAAGAACTATTGCGCTCCGGTCTTAATGAGATGCGGCGCGTCATTCGCGAGATCGAACCGCCGCTGCCGTCCGCACGTTTGACTCAACTCGCAACGGCTGATGCCGAACTCCTTACTGCTCAATCCGAGGCGGACAGATCCGTCTCACGTCGGGTCCTCCAGGAGAAGAAGCAGCTCATCCCGCTGGTGGAAGGCGACCTCGACTGGATTGTGATGAAGTGCCTCGAGAAAGACCGGGCGCGCCGTTACGAGACGGCCAATGGCCTAGCGGAGGACATCCAACGGCATCTCGAACATCGGCCCATCGAGGCACGACCGGTCAGCACTCTTGGCCGCCTTTGGCGTTGGCGGCGACGGCACCCGGCTGTTGCGGCGCTTAGCGCGGGAGTGCTGCTGCTCCTACTCGCGGTGGTGGCGGTTTCCACTCTCGCGGCCTGGCGGGTGAGCTCAGCGCGGCGTGCCGAACACTCTGAACGGGCGAAAGCTGAGGTGTCGAATCAAGCACTGCGTGACACCAATGAGCGGTTGGCGGACACGGTTAGCCTGCTGGAGCTTCGCCATACCGATGACTTGTTGCGCGTCAACGATGCTTCGGCAGGAGTGGCGCAGCTTACCTCGATGTTACGGCTCAACCCCTCCAACCACATCGCGGCGAGCCGACTGGTTTCTGCGTTGGTTCATCGCAACTGGTCGCTGCCAGTCGGTGCTCCGATTCAGCACCGGGATAGTGTCACGATGGCGATTTTCAGCCCGGATGGACGGCATGTGCTGAGCGCAAGTCGGGATAAAACCGCGCAAGTCCACGAGGTCGTCAGCAAACAGTTGCTTGCTACGGTCCATCATCAAGGTGGTGTTCTGGCCGCGCACTACAATCCGGCCGGTGATCGCTTCGTGACCGCTTCCGACGATGGTACGGCACGAGTTTGGAACGCCACCAATGGAGTTTCGATCACTCCGGAGCTACGTCACACTGGAGAAGTTCGCTGGGCCGAATTCAGTCCGGACGGCCGCAGCGTAGTCACGGCATCAGCGGACAAAACCGCCTGCATCTGGGATGCGACCAGCGGCGCACTCAAGCAGGAACTGCGCGGCCATTCCAGCGGCATCACCGTCGCGCGCTTCAGTCCAAATGGGAACTCCGTAGCGACTGGTTCGGAGTGGGGTGGGATTCGCCTGTGGAGCGCGGACACCGGCAAAGTGATTTTTCGATTAACGGTCGTTAAGGAGCGAGTCAATGCTCTCGCGTTCAGTCCGGATGGAAGCAAGCTGGCATCAGGCTGCGCGGATCACACTGCGCGGATTTGGAATGCCACAGATGGCGCGGCGATCAGCACTCCTCTGCGCCACAGCCACGATGTTTATCATGTGGCTTTTAGTCCCGACGGAGGCCTG
Organism: Verrucomicrobiales bacterium; assembly: GCA_043745255.1. Lineage (GTDB taxonomy): Bacteria > Verrucomicrobiota > Verrucomicrobiia > Limisphaerales > UBA11320 > UBA11320. The sequence continues at coordinate 2,311 of JAYTTC010000263.1, read as the reverse complement.
CTGCTGACAACCTCCGAGGATCACTCCGCACAGCTGTGGAATGCGACCAATGGCATGGCTGTCGGCCAAGCGTGGTTGCACGGAGGCGGTGTCCGATTTGGGGCCTTCAGCCCTGACGGAATGCGAGTTATCACCACCTCGATGGACAATACGGCACGGCTATGGGATGTGGCGACGGGGAGCCCTGTTTGCCAGCCCCTACAAGAGTTCGAGGCTGTTTTGCACGCCGACTTCAGTCCCGATGGTAACAGATTGGTGACCGCCGCCTGGAGTAGAGTCGCACGAGTATGGAACATCGAGCCACGACGCTATCTCGGGACAGAATTGCAAGCGGAGAAATTCGTGTATCTCGCGGCGTTTGATCCGCATTGCGAATCGGTGGTGAGTGTTTCCGTTGGCAGCATGGGGCGAGTTCGGAATACACGCACCGGCGAAGCCATTGGGCAGCAGATAGTCCATGCGAACGGGGTGCTATTCGTCAACTTTAGTCCCGACGGACGGCGCGTCGTCACTGCGTGTGCCGATGGCGCGGCCTACTTGTGGGACTCGATCACCGGCAAGAGGATCAACGAACCACTTCGACACGCAAAAGCGGTATTTTCCGCAGAATTCAGCCCAAACGGGGAGTGGGTGGTAACCGCCTCTGCGGATGGCACCGCACGAGTTTGGGAGGCGCGGACCGGAAAGCCGGTGACTACATCCCTCGAGCACGGAGACGAAGTGTACCTGGCGCGGTTCAGTCCGGATGGTCGCATGGTCGTCACGAGCTCCCAGAATTGGAGCGCACGTGTTTGGGACGCTCGAACAGGCCAGGCGGTAACGAAGCCTTTGCTCCACTCGGATGCGGTGAGATGGGCAGAATTCAGCCCTGACGGGCGGCGCGTGGTTTCGTCCTCGAGCGACAATACCGCCCGCGTTTGGGAAGTGAGCACCGGCCAGCCGATTGGGCCTCCGCTGCAACATGCCCGCACGGTAGGGCACGCGGTCTTCAGTCCGGATGGTCGGTACGTACTGACGGGGTCCCTGGATCGGACGGCCCGGATCTGGGATGCTCGCACGGGCGAGGCTTTGACTCCCCCGCTCACGCACGATCGGGGTGTGGGACAAGTCTGTTTTAGTCCGGATGGACAACGACTTCTGACGTCCTGCGGGAGTGACACATCGCGGCTGTGGGATGCACAAACTGGCCGACCGCTCACGGAATGGCTGGAAGGTGGGGTGGTCGGCCTGATTAGGTGCTTCGATTCGACCGGCCACCGGATCGTCACCGGTGGGGCCAGCGGGATGATTCGAGTGTGGGATGTGCCACCGGTGCCGACGCCCGTACCCTTTTGGTTTCTGGAGCTGGCGGAAGCGGTGGCGGGCACCCGTTTCAGTGCGCGTGGCAATCCTGAACTGATCGCGCGCGGGGAACTGGAGACGATCAGTCAACGACTGGCGAGCATGGAGGCGACTGGTTTCTACCAACGCTTGGGACAGTGGTTTCTCGCTGATCCATCGCATCGCCCGATATCTCCCTTCTGATCGCCGCCCTGGATTTCGCGTTGTTGCATTCCGTAGTGCTGGTAACGTCACGACGTGAGCGACGTTACCCGCATCCTCCATTCCATCGAGCAAGGCGAGGCCGAATCCACCGACAAATTGTTGCCGCTGGTTTACGATGCGCTTCGCCGGATGGCCGCGCAGAAGATGTCCACCGAACCCGCCGGTCACACACTCCAACCCACCGCACTGGTGCACGAAGCATGGCTCCAGCTCGTGGACTCGCCCAACCAAACGTGGCAAAATCGTGCGCACTTTTTTGGTGCCGCGTCTGAAGCGATGCGACGTCTGTTGATCGATCGTGCTCGCCGCAAGCAAGCCAAGCGACGCGGCGCGGGAGCGGCACACCTGGATCTGGACAATCTGGAAATCGCCACCCCAGAGTCCGACGACCAGTTGATCGCTCTCAATGACGCGCTCGATCGATTCGCCCAGCTCGAACCGCAGCAAGCCGAACTCGTCAAGCTCCGATACTTCGTGGGCTTCAAGATCGAGGAAACTGCAGAAATTCTTGGAATCTCGGAAGCCACAGCCAAACGTTGGTGGGCATATGCTCGCGCTTGGCTGTTCCGTGAGATCAGCACTCCAGGCGGGCCGAGGGGCTAGCCAGGGTTTAGCAGCCCTGGGCAACCACGAGCAGGTCACCCGCATTGTCAGCATATTGATACGGCCTCCAGGTGATAGGTGATAGGTGATAGGTGATAGGTGATAGGTGATAGGTGATAGGTGATAGGTGATAGGTGATAGGTGATAGGTGATAGGTGATAGG
>JAYTTC010000262.1:0-7114 GCA_043745255.1 Verrucomicrobiales bacterium | reverse complement strand
AAAGCCGGTCCCTGCGGTTCTCTCGTCGTTGCGGTGGTTGTCTTCTGTAGTGTGGGCCGTATCGGCCCATCCCCGCCCGATCGTCCGATACGGACGACGCTACAGAAGCAGGGCACCCATAGGAGGCACAGGGAGTGCAAATAGAAAGGCCGAGCTGGGTTGATTTCTGTTTTGGAGGAGGGGTCATCTCCCAAGCGGCTCCGTCTTTTTTGCGACTGTTGCGCTTTTTCGCGGCTAAAGCCCGGCCTGAGTTGCGTGAGGTCCTGTGACATTTCTTGTAAGACTTACGGGACATTGGCTAAATGAAGAGTATGCAAGGGTACTCAGCATTCGCGAGGTCCGCTCAGCGTCTCATCCTGTGCCTGTCGTTGATAGCCAGCGTGGGGGTGCACCGCGCCCAGGGCGAGGGCATCTATTCCAACTCCTGGGTTCATCCGTCGCCGAGCGGCAATCTGCTCTATCGACATGACGCGAATGGGGTGAGGATCGGAGACTTTTCCGACTGCGGTTACAAAGGAGGAGCACAGGAACTGCCGGACGCTCGACTCATGACACCCGAGCAAGATCGATGGATCGACTTGTTCCCTTCTGTGGGTGCGAACGACGCCATTCTTCTCCAAAACGCTCTCAACACGATCGGTGCAAAGTCGCTCAAGACCAATGGATTTCGGGGAGTGGTTTTCTTGAACGCCGGGGAGTACAAGCTCGACCGGACGGTCTTCATCACCAATAGCGGGATCATCCTCAAGGGAGTGGGAAGCTCCGGCGCGGTACGAAGCACACTGCGTGCGACCGCGAAATTTCAATACAACATGCTTGCGATCACCGGACTGGTGGAGCGCGCGGACATCGGTGCCCCGCAAATCCCCATCATCAATCCGATCGTCCCCTCGGGTTCACGAACCTTCAAGGTCTTCGATCCTCTCGATCTCAAAGTGGGCGACAGCATCCTGGTCACTCGACCGTTTACCGCAGAATGGATCTCCAAAATCGACATGGATCAACTGATTACCGTGTCTTGCCCGATCGGCGCCACCTCGACGAACCAGTGCACCTTCTCCGGACGAAACTGGGATACCGGTCGAAAGCTGGTCTTTGAGCGAAAGATTACGCGGATCGAAGGTTTGTGGATCACGGTGGATTCGCCGCTGGCTCAGACCTTCGATCTTCAATACGGAGGCGGGTTCGTAGAGAGAACCACTTGGCCCGAGCGCATCAACAACCTCGGTGTCGAGGACATTGAAATGGTGACCGACTATGGTGACGACGACGATGAGGATCACGGATGGGTGGCTATCGAAGTTCAGAACGCGGAAGATGTTTGGGTTAAGAATGTGGTCGGCAAGCACTTTGGCATGTCCCTGGTAAATCTCTCGTACGGCACCCGTCATACCACGGTTACCGACTGCCAGAATTACGATCCTATCAGCAAGCTGGAGGGCAATCGTCGCTATCCGTTCCAGATGCACAAAGGCGATCACCACTTGGTCCGGGACTCCTACTCGGACGATGGACGCCACGACTTTGCCTTCGGCTCGCTCGTCCCGGGTCCCAACGCAAATGTCCGATGCCAAACTCACGAATCTCATGCGGACTCAGGCCCCCACCTCGGATGGGCGGTCGGGGGCCTCTACGATCTGATTTCGTTAGACGCCAGCTGGGGAGCAGGATTTCTGGATAAGGTAGGAATCAATGTGCAGAACCGCGGCCGCAACACGAAAGACCATGGTTGGGCTGGGGCGTACATGACCGTTTGGAACTGTGTTGCTCCCAATTTCCGAGTTCGCAATCCTCCGACGGCTCGCAACTGGCTCATTGGCAGCATTGGCTTCATCTACGATAGCCAGTGGTGGCTTCCACCAGTGGGAGACGATCCGGATGGAACCTATGAGTGGTCTGGGCCTCCCATTCCGCTGCCGCAGTTCGGTCAACCCACCCTCGGCCACCAGGTCGAACCCTACAGCCTCTATTTCGCTCAACTCCAACAACGCTTGAAATGGCCACAAAGCGAGTTCCGGGAGTATCGGCTGGGCGACATCGACGACTTCGGCGGATCTCCGTCGCCCGAGGACCGCGCTCCGGTTGACCCCGCTTTCCTCAAAGCAGTTCGCGACAATGCGGGAACACTTCGCGTGAATCAAAACTTCGACGACCGAACGCCAAATCGCCAAATGGCGTTCACCTTCACCGTCCCGCTCAAAGGAGCGGAGCGAGTGGTGGCCGCTTCCCTGGTGCTTTGTATGAAATCGGTGGGCAACACTGACCCATTCGACGTGCTCTATCTCGACAGCGCCACGGTGGGAACTCCGATGCAGGCAAAAAGGGGATATGATTGGGATATCCGGAAAGACGCTCCGAGTATCGAGACCTTGGAAGTCGATCCCGCGCTGCTGAGCGATGGAAAACTCAATGTCTCCATCAAACAAAATATCGCTCTCGATTGGGCTGTGCTCCATGTGCAGGTGAGCACAGCGGCCTATACCGAACTTGCCTTGCCTCCCATCGGCGACACCTACGTGCGAGGTGGCAGCCACAAACAGGAGACCCATGGCGGAGAGAGCTCGCTCTGGGTAAAAAATAAGGACGACGGAGATTTTTCGCGACGCACTTATTTCAACTTTGCCGTGCCCACCCTGCCCCGGTCTCTGGTGGGAGCGAAGATCCGACTCTACTGCAACGGTACGGGAGATCCGAAGAACGTGTTTTACGTCGCACGTGCCCGGCACGACGATTGGGGCGAGAGCTCAATGAATTGGTTCAACCAACCCGGGAACCTGCCCCCCTTTGCCTACTTCGTTCCTAAAACAGAGGGATTCGTGGAGATCAGTGTTCTGCCCCAGGTTCTGGATGCGATGGCGCGGCATCGTCGATTGCCATTGCAGATCTGGGCACCGTACGATCTGGGAGACGCGGGTTTCACTTCTTTCGCCAGCAAGGAGGACCCGGATCAAACCAGGCGACCTCAGCTGATTTTTCAACTGAAGGATGAGCCGCCCACGATGAGTCCTCTAACCAACGTGACATTTGTCGCCAATACACAATTTGGCCCCCTCCCGATCACCCTAAACGACGTGGAAACGCCCGTTTCCGGGCTGATCCTGACCGCCAGTTCCTCCAATCCGACCCTGATCCCGACCGGAGGGATCGTGCTGGGAGGATCCGGATCCACTCGCACACTCCTGCTCAAGCCGGTGGCGAATCAAACAGGCTTCGCAGAGATCACGGTCTATCTGAACGACGGCATGCAGACCGTCTCACAAACATTCACTGCCCGGGTGGGTCCCCCGCTGACACCCCCCACGCTCTCGTCTATTCCAAATCAGAGCCTGATGGAGCACACCCCCTCTCCACGAATTCCGTTCACCATTACCGACACTTACGGCCGGGCCAAACAGATCGAGGCAAGCATCGCGGCGGCGTTCGTTTCGAGACGACCTCAGCTCGCCATCCACTTCGGAAGCGAAGACGACACCCATTCTCCGTCGGACACCGTGTCCCATCGCTTTCTCACCATCACCCCTCTCCCCGGATTTACAGGGAACGCACGCATCACCGTCCAGATCAGTGATGGCTTCAACGTGGTGACTCAGCCCGTCTCCGTGACGGTGACGCCCATTGATGATCCTCCCGGTCCCATACGGATGGCGGAGCCCGCACCCGGAACGACATTTCCAACCAACCAGCCGCTGGTCCTCCAAGCGATCGTGGAGGATAGCGAACATGACCTGGCGAGAGTGGAGTTTTACAATCGAACGAACTTTCTCGGAGCTCTCACCACTCCGCCGTTTCGTTTGAGCTGGCAGAATCCGCAGGCAGGCACTCAACCCATCAACGCAATCGCCATCGACAATGCTGGGCACCGAACCGCGTCAGAGGAGGTCCAGTTCCAGATCGGTCCGGAGTTTGAAGCTCCACCCCTTCTCAAGATTCTGTCCACTGAGGGAACACTTCAGATCGGATGGGATGTTGAATCCGGCAATTATCGACTTCAATCAGCGGACAGCCTGAAAGCACCCCTGCTCTGGACGGACGTCAGTCGCTTGCAAAGTGCACCCACGGGGGGCGTCTCCGTGGCTATTGAGCCCGGAGTAAAAGAACGGTTTTATCGCCTCTACGAAGTCCCATGAGCGCCAGCGGAAGCCCGTGGCTATCGCCATTACGACGATCTCATTGGTGTATGCGGGACGACAAGACACCCCACAACACGTAAGCGAGGTTTACTCGTTGATCGCGCTGTAAAATGCCTCGATATGTTTGAGAACATTCGTGCGGCCCTCTTCATCCACCTCGGCTGAGGTGGCCAAGGACTGGATCGCCTCCCGGTGTGCAATGAACCGATCCTGAGCCGCGCGAAAAATCTCGAGCTTTATCGACGCCTGGATCTGTTCAAGCTCGTACCTTGCTCGACGATCCAGGTCGGGGAGTTCAGGACGATAGTCCTGAGGAAAAGTGCGGCGCACCGTGCCGGTGACCCAAGACGCGAGATCAAAATCGCCCAACATCGGAACCCGTTTCCCGTCCGGAAGCGAAATAACATCGGTGTTCCACAAACCTCGTCCATCGAAGCTGAGTGCGTAGTCCCAGTTACCGAGCAACACATGCAGCAGCCACAGATCGGTGATCAGTTGTTCTCCAAAGCCGGCGTCAGTGAGTTTTTCCAGCTCAAGATCGTCCAGAGCATGTCCCCCGAGACGCTCGCCCACCACTTCAGGGTCCTCCAACAGCATCGCCTTGCGAGTGATTTGCCATCCGCCCTCGACACCCCCATTGGTAGGGGTGGTATCGCGAAATTCGATCTCAGCGCGCCGCACCCGTGGACTGAGAAAGCCCATCAGGTCCATGGTTTCATAGGCCAGAACTTCGCGGTAAGTGGCTCGTTCATCCCGCAATCGCCCGACGTTCCCGTGTCCCCCATCTGCGCAATGCGTGCCGATCTTGATCTCGCGGGCTTCAAAGAACGGGGTTCCCTCCCTGGATGCCTTGGCCACCTTGAGGGTTTCATACACATTGCGGCGTTGGCTGGGAGGTGGCTTCACAGCCTGCGGGGCTGAACCTACCATCATTCGAATCTCAAGCAATGGCTCAAAATGGACCCCCCCTCGCCCGGGCCGTTGCCTTTCCCAGCGTCGATGCTAGCTTCCGCAGACCATGGCCTTTGCCTCGTTTCGAGAATTTATTGATGAGTTGGATCGCGCTGGAGAGCTTCTCCGTATATCCCGACCCGTGGCCACCGAGCTGGAGATCACCGAGATCTCTGATCGGGAGATGAAGAAACCGGGCGGAGGCAAAGCGTTGCTCTTCGAAAAACCCACCGTGAACGGCGTCGTCTCCCCTTTTCCGGTAGCGATCAATACGCTTGGATCCTGGCGACGGATGGCCATGAGCATGGGCGCTGAGTCGGTAGAAGAAGTGGCGGCGGAGCTGGGTGCCTTGATGAAAGCCCAGCCACCCACGAGCCTACGCGACGCCATCAAGCTTCTCGGCACCGCGCTGGAGCTGCGGCATGCAAAACCGAAGGAAGTGAAGGACGGGCCCTGCAAGGAGGTCATCCATCGTTTTGAGGAAACACCTTCGCGCACCACCGCCTGGCCGGACGCTCCCGCACTCGCTCCGAACAGCGGTTCCGCAGCCACTCTTCTGGACTTTCCGATCCTGAAATGCTGGCCCCTGGATGGGGGGCGATTCATCACACTGCCTTGCGTCGTCACCCGGGATCCGGATACCGGAGAGCGAAATGTCGGGATGTATCGCATCCAGATCTACGACGACCGCACTACCGGCATGCACTGGCAATTGCAGAAAGTCGCCGCGCGACATGGTCGTCGGTATTATGAGACCGGGAAACGCATGCCAGTGGCCATCTTCGTTGGAGGGGACCCGATGTATCCCTTCGCAGCCACCGCCCCGCTTCCCGACGGCCTTGATGAGTTTCTCCTCGCGGGCTATCTGAGAAAAAAATCAGTCGAGCTGGTCAAATGTGAGACCAGCGATCTTCAAGTGCCCGCCAATGCGGACTTGGTCATCGAGGGCTACATCGACCCCCAAGAGCCGCTGAGGATGGAAGGACCCTTCGGGGATCACACGGGATTCTACACCCTGCCGGAACCCTATCCGGTGTTCCATATCCGCTGCATCACGCATCGACGCGACGCAATCTATCCGGCCACCATCGTCGGAATGCCCCCGATGGAGGACTTCTACATTGGTGCCGCCTCGGTAAAGCTGTTTCTTCCAGTGTTCCGAATGAACTTCCCGGAGATCGTGGACATCGCGCTTCCGGCCGAGGGCGTTTTTCACAATCTTGTTTTCGTCAGCATTCGGAAAACCTATCCCATGCAGGCTTACAAGATCATGCATAGCCTGTGGGGTATGGGGCAGATGATGTTCACGAAATATCTGGTGGTGGTGGACGAGGATGTGAACGTGCACAACACGAGCGAGGTGCTGTTTCGACTGTGCGCGAATACCGATCCTCAACGTGACAGCCTCCTGAGCCGTGGCCCGGCGGATGTACTGGATCACGCCACCAGCGAGATCGGAATCGGCAGCAAGATGGGCATCGATGCCACTCGCAAGTTGCCCGGCGAAGGCTTCAAGCGGACGTGGCCGCCGTTGATCAAGATGGATCCGGCCGTGAAAGCGCGGATCGACGCTTTCCTCAAGGACGGAAAGACGGAATAGCGCGGCTCACTTCTCAAGCCGCAGCACGGTGACACCCATGGGCCCCAAGGTCACCGGGACAGACTGGGCATGACCATGGCTCGCGATGGGTTCAGAGTTCACGCCGCCGAGATTGCCTTGATTCGATCCACCGTAGAGTCCCGCGTCACTGTTCAAAACCTCTGCCCATCGGCCTGCTTCCGGCACACCGAGCCGATATCCATTCCGCAGCACGGGTGTGAGGTTCAGAATGATCAACAGTCGGCTCGAAAGGGATTTATTCTGCCGAACGAAGGAGAGAACACTGTTCTCGTGATCAGAACAATCCACCCAGAAAAAGCCCTCGTGATCGAAGTCACTCTCCCACAAGCCGGCCTCCGCCTGATAGACCTTGTTGAGATCGCTGACGAATCGCTGAAGCCCCACATGGTAGGGACCCGAATCGAGCAGCCAC
>JAYTTC010000261.1:0-7135 GCA_043745255.1 Verrucomicrobiales bacterium | reverse complement strand
CCGCCTCGGATCGGGAAGTGTGATAGCCCTTAATGAGAGAAATATCATTGTGAGCCGCGCGCATCCCACGTCCGCCGCCGCCCGCGATCGCCTTGATCATCACCGGATACCCAATCTTCTTGGCGATGGTGAGAGCTTCCTGCTCATTTTCCACCAAGCCATCGGATCCAGGAGGACAGGGAACTCCCGCCTTCCTTGCAAGCTCCCGGCTGGTCGCTTTGTTCTCCAGCGCGTTCATCGCCCGCGAACTGGGGCCGATAAACCGGATGTTACAGCTCTCGCACACATCTGCGAAATGCGCATTCTCTGAGAGGAACCCGTAGCCCGGATGAATCGCATCGACGTCCGCGATCTCCGCAGCACTGATGATCCGGTCAATCCTCAAATAGCTTTCGCTGCTGGGGCCTTTACCGATACAGATAGCTTCATCTGCCAGCTGAACGTGCATCGAATTCGCATCTACTTCGGAATAGACCGCGACCGTCTTGACGTTGAGTTCCTTACAGGCGCGGATGATTCGCACGGCGATTTCACCACGATTGGCGACCAGGATTTTCTCAAACATGAAACGAGAGGAGGATTAGATGAAAATGACCATCCGAGGATCTAAGGGCTCGGCACCTATGTGTCACCGTAATCAGACAGGCCGAATCTTGAACAGCGGTTGACCGAACTCCACCGGTTTGGCGTTCTCCATGATAACCTGAGTGATCACGCCGCGAACCTCGGCCTTGATCTCATTCATCACCTTCATCGCCTCAATTATACAGACGACACTGTCGGGATTTACCTCCGTCCCCACTTCGACGTAGGAGCCGGACTCTGGCGAGGGCGCACGGTAAAAAGTGCCGATCATGGGAGATTTGATCTCGGATTCCCCACTGCTGGCAGCGGGGGTAGGGGGCGGGAGGGCCTGATGGCCGGCCGCAAGAGTGCCCGGCAAATAGGCGAAGGTGGTGTCCTCTGAGACGGCACCACTTCCACCTCGCTTGAGCTTGATCTTGAAGTCTTGCCTCTCCAGTTCGAACTCGCTGATCGAGTTCTTCTTCATCAGGTCGATGATCGCTTTGATGTCCTTTAGGTCCACCGCATGCCCTCCAGGTTGGCTGCGACTTCAATGTGCGAGCTTGATGATCTGTTCATTAAGTAAAAAAGCAGGGTCGGCGGCCGACACTGCTTAGCTTTATCTCGAATGCGGGCGGACGTTAAGGAGGACGGTTGGAGCCGTCAAGAAGTAAAAAATTATGCAATCACGCGGCTACGTCGCCTCTGAAAATTGATGAAAGTTCAATGCAAACAGAGCGTTCAACTATTTTTTTTCTTCACTATAATGTTAACGGCAGCTCTTAAGCCCAGGAGATAGGAATCGGTGCCGAATCCAGCGATCTGACCGCGGCAGACCGCAGCGATTTGGGAGTGATGGCGGAATTCCTCGCGGGCGTGGATGTTCGAAAGGTGGATTTCCACGGTGGGAATTCCAGTCGACGAAATGGCGTCGCGGAGCGCCACGCTGGTGTGTGTGTACGCTCCAGCATTCAGAACGATAGCGTCTGCCTGACTGCGGGCCTGATGAATCCAATCGATCAGCTCCCCCTCGTGATTGCTCTGTCGAAAATCGACTTCGACCCCCAGCTCTTTGGCGCACTCTCGGACGCGTGTCTCGATTTGAGCCAGAGTCATAGCTCCGTAAACCTCCGGTTCACGTTGGCCAAGGAGGTTTAGATTAGGACCATTCAGCACCAGGACTTTCATACCTCGAGCCTAGTCAGTGTCATGGTATGGGGAAACTGCAAAATTGGGACGAAAGCGAAGCCGGACTGTGACGGGGTCCGTACCGGATCGATCGGGGGCAGGGATGGGCCGATACGGCCCACTCTACAGAACTTGCAGTCCGACTTCTGTAGTGTCGTCCGTACCGGACCTTTGCCCCTTTCTGACGGGCGTTCATTTCCAACGCCCTCGTTCACCGCTACGATTCCCATCGCACTTTTCCGTGACGGCGGAAAGGAACCTGAGGCGATTGGCTCTGGTGTTCTCCTGCGCATTGCGGATCGCTTACGAGCGTGAGATATTAATGGACAACTTTTATTTGACAGGCCTCAACTCGAATCTTGCACGTAGCGTGGGACTCAGCCATAAAACTATCACCCACTCTATGAATGACGCTGTGGACGATTTTATCTCGACGCGTTGGTCTCTCGTGCGGGCTTTGAAAAATAAGGGAGACGACGAGAGCTGGAGGCACTTTTTTGATATCTATTGGAAACTGATTTACTGCGTCGCAAAGAAAGCGGGTTTCCTTGAGGTCGAGGCCCAGGAGGTGGTGCAAGAGACGGTAATTTGTGTGGCTCGACAGATCGAAGACTTCCGCGCTGACCCTGGAGCCGGTTCCTTCAAAGGATGGCTTTTGACCATCACCCGGCGACGAGTTGTTGATCAATTTCGACGCCGCAGCGAGGGGCGCTACGTGCCCGCTTAGGACGATCGCGGAGAAGAGCTTGCTCCGGCGCTGAACGGGTCGGAGCCCATGTCTTTGCAGTTTGAGGAGTATTGGCAAGCGGAATGGGAACAGACTCTCGTGGCCGCCGCGCTCGACCGCTTGAGATCCAAGGTCAGCGCTAAGCAGTTCCAGATTTTCGACCTCATCGCCATTAAAGAAGCATCGGTCGCCGAGGTTAGCCGCGCGCTCGATGTCAGCCCAGCTCAAGTCTACCTCGCGCGACACCGAGTCGGGCGATTGTTCGAGCACGAGGTTCGTGAGTTGCAGAAGACTCCGTTCTAAGAATTCGTGTATTAGTAGCTTCCTTTGTTCTTCCCTCCCTCGCTGAGACCTCAGTCCTCAGGCGAGGTTCGAAAGCCTCTTCTGATAGCGCTCTGGGTCGTGCTCTTTTTGTGTGCCACCGCTCCAGGCGATGAGCGCAGAGCGCTGCGCGCGTCGGGTGCGCCGGCCCTGGACCCCGTCACCGTCGGCGTCAGTCCTGGTCGTCGTCCAGAGAAGCCGCTGCCTCCACTTCCTCCAGACGTGGCTGAAGTGAGATTCCGCGACTTTTTTCTTCAACCGATCGGCGCGCGTGGCCTGGAAGTCACGGAGAAGCTGAAGCAACTCGACGGAAAACGAGTTCGAATTCTGGGATACATGGTCCAGCGGGAGCAGTCGTTTCCAGGGATATTTGTACTGAGCCCGCTGCCTGTGCAGACCCAGGACCAAGACTCCGAACTGGCGGACGATCTGCCTCCCTGCGTGATGTATGTTAGCTCCCCTGCACATCGAGATAGGCGCGTGCCGCATACCTCGGATCTCCTCCTATTGACTGGCAAATTGAGCCTCGGCAACCAGGTGGAAGCGGATGGTAGAATTTCCACGGTCCGACTGGCTTTGGATGAGAAGCCATCCCCGGGACTGAAGCATCGTGCCACTGCCCTTGGGCGAAGGGAGCTCGGCCGCCCCTGACTGGCTCCTTGTCCTCTATAGACTGGCGGCCTGTGGTCCGCTGGGCTCCAAACACACACAAACAATCACCCCAAACTACAAACTCAAAATTCCATGCACATTCCACATCACGCTATTGTCATCACCGGGTTTATCCTCGTCGGCGCAACGCTGGCGCAGGCTCTTCCAAAGGTCTCCAGGTTGACGCCGCCTAGCGCCCTGTTCAGCGTCAAGGATCCTGCCCCACCTTATATCTCTCGTTTTCTGTCTGGGCAGCGATTTGATATTCAGGCCACCGTATCGCCCGAGGCAGGCCAAACTCTGTCTGCCGTGACGTTCCAGGTGGATGGGAGCGACGTATCCGGTAAGGTTTCCGTCGTCCCGGCGGATGTCGCCAACAAACCCGCAGGGACTCTTGTCGCGTCGGTTCGGGCGTTTTCCATGACCCAACCTGGCCTTCATATCTTCAGTGTCAGTGCTATCCAGGCCGACGGTCAGAAGGTGTCGGCTCAAGGGAACTTCGAGGTGGTGGGGATCACGCCCACCACGTGGGGCGCGAAGAACATCATTCTTCTCATTGGCGACGGGATGGGAGTGGCCCATCGGACAGCTGCACGAATTATGAGCAGTGGCGTGACCTTGGGCAAAGCCAATGCACCAATGGCCATGGATACTTTCCCCTTCACCGGAATGGTGACCACGCATTCACTTAATTCGATCGTTACTGACTCCTCTCCTGGCGCGTCTTGCTACGCCACCGGGAACAAAGCGAACAACAATCAGCACGGGGTCTTTCCCGATGATACCAAGGATAACTTCGACAATCCGCGGGTTGAATCGATCGGCGAGTTTCTGCATCGCACTCAGGGACGGTCGTTGGGGTTGGTCACGACTGCGGATGTGTTCGATTCCACTCCCGCAGCCTTCGGATCTCACACTCAGGCGCGGGCGTCGGGCACGGGTATCGTGGACGAGTATCTCGACGAGCGAGGGGCGACGGGTCTGACGGTTCTGCTTGGGGGTGGGCGAAAGTGGTTTCTGCCCAACTCGGTGCCCGGGTCAGGGCGCACGGCCAGCACGGATTATGTACTTCCAGCGGATGTTGCCGCCTCATGGAATGTGCCGCTTGGGGCGATCGATCCCGATCGGGATCTGCTCAGCGAGTTTGTTGGCGCCGGCTTTACTTACGTGAAAGACGCGACGGAGATGAACGACATTCCGTCCAAAACCACGAAACTTCTAGGTTTGTTCAATCTTTCAAACATGAACGTGGCCAAGGACAAAATCGACAAGCGACGATCGCCTTCCTCGCCGGCCGTGGTGGATGATTATGGATTTCCGGATCAGCCGATGCTCGACGAGATGACCGACAAAGCGCTCCAGGTGCTCAGCCAGAACCCCAAAGGGTTCGTAGTGATGATTGAAGGAGCTTCGATTGACAAGCAGTCTCACCTGATGGATTCCGAACGCTGGATTCTGGACACCATCGAGTTTGATCACGCCATCGAGCGCTGTCGTCAATTTGCGAAATCCCATCCCGACACCCTGGTGATCGTCACCGCGGATCACGAGTGCTCAGGTGCCAACATTATCGGCGCGTCAAAAGTTACCCAAGCGGAGTTGGTGGCACGAGCTGCCACGGGGCAGGGGACCAACCAGCTGTGCAATGGCGTCGTGGGCACCCTCGAGTCCGCGGGCTTCCCCCAATACGCGATCGCGATTGATGGATATCCGGTGAGCACGGATGTGGATTTCCGAATGCTGATCGGATACGCGTGCAATGCCGACCGATACGAGGATTGGTTGACCAACCCTTTCCCCATCCAGCATTCATCGCATGGCATCGTAACCACTCCGCCCCTCCCCGGATATCCGCAGGCGATCACGGATCGGGACCAGGCAGGCGGCCTCTTCTTCGTGGGGCAGATCCCCGATGCGGTGGCGACCCACACCGCATCCGACATCGCACTCTCCGCTCTCGGCCGCAACGCTGCCGTGTTCAGCGGTGTCATGGACAATACGGATGTCTTCTTCAAGATCATGCAGGTGGCCTTGGGGGATGCACGCCTCCGCGATGAGCTCATCGAGCAGGGAAATGTGTTCATCGATCCGCGCTCACTCCAAGAGAGCCAGCGTTTCTACCGGCTTGGCTGGCGTTGAGCGGGCGTGGCAAGAGGTGAACCCGACGGGGGGGCTTCCTCTTCGTGCCGTGACGAGTCTGTGGGTCACTTCCGAGAACATCTGCGTGGCTCTGAAGATTTTTGAGAGCACCCTGGGGAGAGTTCTAGGATGACGGATGGTGCCATTCAGAAAGATCATTCAGCGCTTCCAGACGATTCGCGCCACGGCGTCGTTGGTCGAGGCTTTCGATGCCCCGCCATGGGTGATGAAGTATAGGGCTCCGTCAGGTCCTAGGCGCAGAGCCAGTGGCCCCGCCGCGAGCCCTTGCAGGAACGGCTCGCTTTCGCCTGGCTTGCCTGTTCCGGTGTTCAACGGGGTGCTGCGAACCGACTTTCGAGCGAAGTCGGCATAGAACAAGGCCCCATGGTACTTCGCGGGGTAACCGCCGCCCGCCGCCGGGGGACGATAGATGACGGCGCCTGTGCATGAGGCACCGGTGTTTCTCTTGTAAGCGAACCAGGGTGATGTGAACCCGTCGAAGCGGTTGGTGCGAGAGAGGGTCGACCAGCCGTCGCCAAAGACCTTTGGCCAGCCATAATTGGCACCGGGTACGATGCGGTTCACCTCATCGTAGTCGTCCGCGAGATCGCCGCCGTTTTCCGCCAGAAGAATGAAACCGGTAGGAGAATCATAGGTGAGCGCCCAAGGCTGGCGATGTCCGCGAGTATAGACGAGACTCTGCGCATCCGGAGTCATGGAGAACGGGTTGTCCGCCGGAATGGAGCCGTCAAATCCAATACGCAGCACTTTCCCGCGCAGGTCGCGCAACGATTGAGCCTTGTTCTCAGGATCGTCACAGTATTCGCGCAGCTTGGCATTCTGGTTATTCTCACCGGTGGTGACGTAAAGCAACCGTTCGGTCGGATGAGCCAGGAGTCCGCCGCCCACATGCTGTCCCGCCGCATCCCCGTCCCATTCCAGCAGGCGCTTCTCGCTCGCCGGGTCTAGTGCGGACTTCGCTCCTTCGCCCACCACTGCATACCGCACGATGCGAGCTCGATACTGGGACGCTAGATGATTGGTGTCATGATATGAAAGGAAGACCTGCGGGGTGCTCGGGAAATCTGGATGCAGCGCGACCCCATGCAATCCTCGGTCGCCGCTGAGATCGGTGTCCACCCTCCCAACCAGGTGCATCGCGTGAGTGACACGGTCGATGCGCCACAGCTCGCCGGCGCGGCCGGTGACCCAGGCAGAGCCGTCGGGAGCGAACGTCAGGTCCATGGGCTCGTGCACGAGCTCGGAACCCGCGACGACTTCGACGGCGAAGTTTGTTGGCAAAATAATCTCCGCGTGAGCGGCGGAGCACAATGTCAGGGTCGCGACGGCGACGGCGAAGAGGCGATGGGGATGCGGCATGTTAGGGAGAAGCGTGCGTGAATTCAGGGTCTCTGTCCAGATCCGCAGTTCCCGGCAGCGCCAAAAGGGTGTGATTCAAAGTGGGTGAGAATGGAGTGTCGCAGATTCGAAGAGGTGGGGCGGGGATGGGCCGATACGGCCCACACTACAGAAGACAACCACCGC
>JAYTTC010000260.1:0-7177 GCA_043745255.1 Verrucomicrobiales bacterium | reverse complement strand
TTCTTCGCGGCTAAACCCTGCCCTTCAGACGCAGCTGAGACACTTGCCTGTCTCAGTCCTCCGCTCTAGGGTTTCGGACGTGAATCCCCGTGTCGTCGCACTCGTTGCTGCTTTGATGAGCCTTGTTCATCGATCGCACTCGGCCTCACTCCCCGAGTTCTCAGAGCCCGGGGGCCACCACGTGCATCCACTGGAACTGATCCTCTCGAGCTCGAATCTTTCGGCCTCCATTCGATATACTCTGGATGGGGGTGCCCCATCGAGTAACTCAGCGCGGTATAAGTCTCCGCTCGTCCTCGTGGATCGTTCTACGCAAAGCAACGTGATTTCCATGATTCCGGGCACCGCCACCGTAAACCAACACACCGACGGATGGAAACCGCCGAAGGGACTGGTGCCGAAGGCGAGCGTGGTGCGTGCCCAAGTCTTTGAGAACGATCTGCCGTCGGGCCCCTCCCTGACTCAAACCTACTTCGCCGGACGCAACCCGATGCAGGTGTATGGAATTCCGGTCGTTTCCATCACAATATCGACGAACGAACTCTTCAACTATGAGACGGGCATTTACATGCTGGGACGCATCTTCGATGACTACGTCAAAGCCCATCCAAAGGAACCGCTCACGGGACACACACCCGCCAACTACACCCAGCGCGGGCCGGCCTGGGAGCGCCCCGGATATCTGGAGTGGTTCGAGCCCGATGGCACTCGAGCGCTGGCACAAGGAGTCCTGGTAGACGTGCAAGGCCAGTCCTCGCGCTCGTTTCGTCAAAAGTCGCTCGGCCTGAAATCACTGGCGGACGGAGTCTCCCCAGATGATTTCCGTTATGAGTTTTTTCCCGGCTTAACCAATCGCCAAGGCGGGCTGATGACCCGCTTTGATCATCTTCGACTTGGCAACTCGGGGAACGACTGGGCCTACACGATGCTAAGAGATGCCTTATGCCACGTGCTTGCGCGATCCTCGCGAATCGACACCCTCGCCTATCGTCCGGTGGCGGTTTATTTGGACGGTGAATTTTGGGGTGTCCACAATCTCAGAGAGCAGCAAGACGCTGATTATATCGCCGGTCACTATGGAGTTCCCCAATCGGAAGTAGTGATTTGCGAAAGTGCCGGGTCCTTGGTTGAAGGCAGTCCGGGCGATGAAGCTCATTTTCTGAACATGCGCCAGTTCATCGAGACTCAGGACATGACCCGTGCCACCAACTATGCCGCCGTCATGGGTATGATGGACGTGGAAAACTTCATTACCTACCAGGCGGCGGAGATTTACTTCGCCAACGCGGATTGGCCTCACAACAACATCCGGTTTTGGCGAAGGCGCACTTCCACCTACGAAGCGGCAGCTCCCTACGGTCATGACGGACGCTGGCGCTGGCTCTTGTTTGATGTGGATCTGGGGTATGGACACGCTTGGACCACGGGAGTCAGTGAAAACTCGCTGGCCTACGCCATGGCCCCCGCCGGTCGACTCGGAGGAGCGCCCAATTGGTCGACGGCGATCTTTCGTCGCTTGTTGCTGAATCCAGGCTTTCGCGATCAGTTCATCAACACCATGGCTGATCTCTTGAACTCCAGCTTTCGCGAAACCCGAGCCACGAACCTGGTCCAACAGCTCCAGGCGATCATCGCTCCGGCAATGGTCGATCACATCCCTCGGTGGAGGATGGTAAATGATTCCACTAACGGATGGCGAGGCGAGGTCAATACTCTCCGCTTTTTTGCAAGCCAACGTCCAATCAACGTAAAACAACAGATCGTCTCGGAGTTCCACTTGCCTGGTTTCGCGAACCTCAGTCTCGACATGGAGCCGCGTGGAGCGGGCGAGTTTCAACTGAACACACTGCGGATCAATGAACGAACCGAAGGTACTTTTCCAACCAATGTTTATCCATGGCGAGGCACCTATTTCAGAACCGTTCCGGTGCGCCTGGAAGCCATCGCTCGTCCGGGTTACCGCTTTGTAGGTTGGAAGGGGCTTCCGCAGCTGACGGGTTCTCCGATCCTTTCGTTTGCACTAAACGGCCCGTCGAATGTCGTCGCTCAATTTGAACGGCATCTCGAACCGCACGATCTGCAGTCGGCCCCGTTCGTCTTTCAATCCTGGCCCCGAGCGGCGCCTGCGGGAAGTTATCCCACCCACATGCTTTTCGAGC
The DNA here is from genome assembly GCA_043745255.1 of Verrucomicrobiales bacterium. GTDB lineage: Bacteria > Verrucomicrobiota > Verrucomicrobiia > Limisphaerales > UBA11320 > UBA11320. Next base: position 5,018 of record JAYTTC010000260.1, on the reverse strand, counting down.
AAACTCAGCAAGCGGATCCAGGCCTTGATACGCCTCTCACCTCAGAGTGGACGCTTCCCTACGGCTACACCAGTCGCAGTCGTATTTCCGGCCTGGACGCATCCGGCGTGGGATTTTTAAATACAAGTGATCCACAGTCGGAGTCCGGTGGCGGTTTTGTAGGGAGCGCAGTAGTGGCATTGAGAACCATCGGCGTGAGCAATGTGGTTGTAAGCTGGATGAGTGGCACCGTGGCGACGAACGAACAGACCTATGCACTTCGACTTCAATACGCGGTAGGCGATGAGCTTTTTTCGGACGTCGTGGATTCTCTGGGCAGACCGGTGGAATACGTTCGCCATCCAGTCGCAGGAGACGAGCAGGTCCTCGGCCCCACTCGCCTTCCCGTTCTGGCAAACAATCAACCTTATGTTCGCGTGCGGTGGAAATATTACCGAGTCGCGCCGGGAAAAGGGGCTCGAGCGTACCTGCGACTGGATGACATTCTCATCACATCCCAGTCGACACCGACCGCGCCTCGGATCGTTGAGTCGCGATTGCAGGCCGGGAACACTTTTGAGCTCCGTTACGAGACCCTCCCTCGCCTCCGCTACGGTTTGGAAAGCTCCCGAGATCTGAAAGAATGGAGAGCACTCGACGTGACCACGGTGAGCGATCTGAACGGCAAAGGAAGCATCCTCGTTTCCAGATCCACTGCAGGAGGGGCTGAGTTTTTTCGTATGAAGGGAAGAGACGAAGAAAGTCACTGATCATCGACAATCCAAAATTATGGAAAAGGTCGTGACAAGTATTTCTGATAAGCCTATGGAGTCTCACTAATCCACAGGCTGCTCCGCAAACAATCTACTTTCCTGAATTCTTTTGGTGATCGCGATCCAGGAAGGCGGACTGTCTCTGACTGACCACTCTCAGCTCGGGCTGCAGCCGGGTGAAAGCCGAATCAATAGTAAGCCTATGCATCTACGACCATTTCTCGCTCTTGCCTGTTTAGGAGGAGCATTCTTCTCATTCTCATTTAGCACGGAGGCGCAAGTCGGCCCCTTCGATCCCGGGTCCTGGCCTGGCACTGCGAAAGCCGACAAGGCAGTTCATTTCGTGACGGTTCCCACCGAGGGCCTTGCTTCCCTTGAACCTCTCAGCGACTCCTGGATCCAAGGAGGCATGACCCTGCTGAGCGGCGGCGATCAGAGCACCACGGATCTTACCATCGGGGGATTCTCTGGAAAACGAACGACCGACAATTACTTCAATGTCGCCGATCGTGATTATGTCTTCTGGAATGACTATGGCACCCTCGACATTCTGATGCAGGTTTACGGAGACAGCGGAGTGCTCGCTGCCAATGGAAATCCTCGGAACTTTAATTTTCTAATCGGCACACTCCCTGGATCAAATCTACTCGCTCCTTTGGGGGGAAGCTTGCCGATCGAGGCCAAAAACCAGAAATGGAACTGGGTTTTGTTCCGTATCGACAATAGTTTTTTTGACGCCGCTGCTGGCTTTCGCCACGTCGGCACCAAACATCCCGAGGCACCCGGCGGGTCGGATGCGGGTGGAGTGAACGGAGGCACGATTCGTCTCGAGGGGATCAAAGGCTTGGCCGTTCGAGTGGTGGCATGGGGCGAAGAGGGTGCCTTCGGTGAGCCTGGCGATGTGAATCTATTCCTGCCTCCGGAGGGCTGTGATCCAGAGCCTGAGACCAATTTGGCCTCGATCGATATTGCCAGTGGGCGAACCGACCACATTCAAGTGCTGAGTGGTGGCGATCAGCAAACCATTCTGGTTGAAGGCGTGGGTCCCGAGGGCGACAAGCGCAAAGCGGTTCTCCCCGTGGGATCGTTGATGAACTTCGCCGTCACAGATCACTACCTTGGCACGGTCTGCAATGAACCCCACAGCGTGAAAGTGTGTGTGGACTACTACGACGATCCCGCATTGGTGGGAACGGACTTCGGTCCCGAGGCGTATGCGTCCGATGCGAAGGGAGCGATCGCTTTTGTTCCCGCAACCCAGCGTCAAGTGCTGGCCGGTTCTGGACAATGGATTCGTCGATCCTGGGTCGTGCCAGGCGTCAGCCTATTCGGAGTCAATGCCGCTCCGCTCACCGCTGGACCTCGTTTCGCCTTCGGCGGCCCGGTGGCCATATCCCGATACGCCCTCGCGGTGTTCCGTGTGGGAAATCACCCGCTGGCAGGAGTGGATCCCCTGGCTGATTGTCTGACGGACCCGCTTGTCTGCACCGATGCCTATGGAAAGTATGTGGACATGGATCTCGCGAGTGGGAATCTGAATGGACTGGCCCCGGGTGATTCGGGAGGCGACCAGGTCTACATTCAAGAGGAAGCAGGCCCAGCCAACGATATCCGGATGGCCATTCGGCCTGCTCTGCATGATGTTCAGAATGGGTTCGCGAACGAGTACCTCAACTTCAAAATCACCGGACAGGCGCTTGGCCCAAATTCTCAATCCCCTGCGCGCCTCGCGATCTGCGTGACCTACTTCGACTCGGCGGAGTCAGCGGGCAAGCAATTCCGTCCCGAGGTCTATTGGACGGAGCAAAACGGAATACTCGGCCTGGCGTTCACGCCTGGCAGTCTATACAAGACTCTGGAAGGTTCAGACACCTGGCGGGAGGCCTATTTTGAACTGCCTGACGTGAAGTTCAATGGAGTGAATCAGGGCCCACAGGCCGCCGCGCGCTTCCATCTCACGGGCAAGGTCTATTTCTCACGAGTCCAATACGGTGTCATCAGTCCGTGTGGCCCAAACGCGGGTGTAAACCCACTGGAAGCCTGCAAGGGAGTGAGGCTGAACCTCAGCAAGCAGGCAGCAGGCAAGCTTCGGTTTAGTTGGCCGATAGCCCAAACAGGTTATTCTCTGGAAAGCTCGGAAACGCTCGGACCCGACGCGACCTGGGTGCCCTCGACGGAAGTGCCGACGGGAGATGGCCAGGAGTTTGTCATCGTGCTCAACTCAGCGGGCACGAGGTACTACCGCCTCAGCAAATAACCTCATTCATCAGGTCCGGAACGTAAGAAGGCATCGTGCTTGGCGCGATGCCTTCTTTCTATCTGATGCACCAGACCTGCAGCGAAAAAGCGCATAGATCGCATAAAAGATCTAACCGGTGAAAGCTCTTCCGGCAGCCTCAGACCCCCCCTTCCGGAATCACTGGAGGGGGAAACAGCCATTCTCCTTTTGATCTCCAGAGTCACACGCTGCGGTTTTGTTCCCCAGCCTGCGGTGGGCGTAATTCGCGGGCTTAAACTTCGGAGATTTTTTCCTTTTGACGGTGAGGCTCAGAACGCCGAAGGTTCGCTGCCACCACACCAGATTCCATTTCACTTATGAGCACTTTTCTTTCTCGTCGTGACGCGCTGAAGAGCGCCGCATTTGTAACCGTCGCCGCCGCAGGCATCCGCTCTCGACTTAGCGCTGCCGAGGCCGTGTTGCCCAGCATGAAGGGACAGATCAACCACTCTGTTTGCAAGTGGTGCTACCCTAAAATCAGCCTCGAGGATCTGGCAAAGTCCGCCAAGGAGATCGGCCTCAGTTCCATTGAACTGCTTCATCCCGCTGATTTCCCAACGCTTCAAAAGCACGGGCTCACCTGCTCAATGGTGAGCAATCCCACAGTCGAGAAGCTGGGAGGAATCACCCGCGCCTTCAACCGCATCGAACACCACGACAAGCTGGTGGAAGCCTATCGCGGCCACATTGATGCGGTGGCCACAGCAGGCATGACCAACCTGATTTGCTTCAGCGGAAACCGTGACGGCCTCGATGACGAGAAGGGCATCGAAAACTGCGCCATCGGCATCAAGCGCCTCATGAGCTACGCGGAGAGCAAGAAGGTGAACATCGTGATGGAGCTGCTGAACAGCAAAGTGGATCACCACGATTACCAATGTGATCATACCGCCTGGGGTGTCGAACTTTGCAAACGGATCGGCTCAGAACGCTTCAAGCTGCTCTACGACATCTACCATATGCAAATCATGGAAGGGGATGTCATCGCCACCCTTCGCAAGAGCCACTCCTTCATCGCTCATTACCACACGGGAGGCGTGCCAGGTCGGAACGAGATCGATGAGACTCAGGAGTTGCAGTATCCCGCGATTATGAAGGCGATCGTTGACACCGGATACAAGGGGCATGTCGCGCAGGAGTTCATCCCCAAGCGATCTGATTTCATCGCCTCGCTCAAGCAGGGCGTTCGCATCTGCGACGTGTAGATCAACCTAAACGGTAGCGATTGCGAACGAATCCGCCAGCAGGTCGAAAACGTTTCGGCACCCATTCATCCAGTCGATGTCGCCACCACGAATCGGAGGCTGAGAATAGATGGGTGGATCCGAAATCTGACCTCTCTAGCTCCAGCCGACTCCCGTCCGGAAGTAGCACGCTTCGCCCGAAGGGGCTGCTGAGGTGTGGATCGCGGACCTGGCGCAGTGCGGAGGAATACACAAGATGGGTATGCCTCTCGACCAACGTCGTAAACGCGGCCTGCGAACCCAACCGCACGTATTCCCCCAACAACTCACTGTCTTTCAAATGGTCCATCGCTGTTTCAAGAGATATGGACGATGGAGGATAGAACCGGACAAACTTTCTAACCCAGCCGCAAGACAGACTTCGACTTCACCATTGAATGGCCTTCCCGTCCAACCTCGGATCATGAGCAGCGCGAAAGGATCCGAGGTAATCCTGGACCGCCTGGCAGGCCCCCATCGAATTCTCAAAGACGACGTGATGACCACGACGTTCCAGTTCTAGGACCACCTGGGGATTAATTCGTTGTTCCACACGAAGTTCATCCGGACGCCACTGATGGTGAAATCGCGTGGCGGCCGGAGCGGTCTCTCGTCCATCGATGGCAATGATTTTCCCATTGGGTCGGCGGATCATCAGGAAGCAGCCGCCACCGAGACCGGAATTTGCTGTATCCACCACTCCCAAGGTCAGCGCTGCCGCGACTGCAGCATCCACTGCGTTACCGCCTTGCCGAAAGATTTCAC
>JAYTTC010000259.1:0-7181 GCA_043745255.1 Verrucomicrobiales bacterium | reverse complement strand
CCCGGCAGTGACCGGAGGGCTTGCTGGCTCGGCTCAGAAAGTGTTGGAGCTTCGATTCGACACCGTCATGCGGACCTTGGTTGGATCCAATACCTGCGTCCACGTCGGTCCTGGCGTCATCCCCACTCGTGGCTACTACGAAGGAATCGGCGCATCGATTTCATGGCGGCTGCAAGGCGGGCTCCGTGTAGTTGGTGCCGGGATCGATGTCACGAAGGTCAAGCTCCTGGCGACCGCCCCCTCAGGAAACCGCTGCTATGCCTTCGGTCACGACCTGATCGCCGCGAGCAAACCCAATCTGGTGGATTTCTGCGAAATAAGTGATCTGACGATTCACTGTGGTTTCACTCCTGCCAGCACTACGACGACGGAGGCCGCTGGGGGCGTGCGAATGATGGGCAACCATTCCAGAGTCGCGCGAGTCAAGCTCACTTACTGGGGTTGCCGGAACTCAAGTCTTCCCAGTTTCGGGATCGCTCTCCTCACCGGGAACACGGATACCGGGAGCAGTGCAACGGATGTGAGTGGTGTGGTCAACTGCGGAATCCAGGACTGCATCGTGGTCGCTCCGCAGAGCCTTGCTGAAGTCACCGGACCGATCAGTCTGCTGCATGTTGGCGGCAAGGAAACCGCTATGGACACGAGCACCCGTGCGTATGGTTTGACGCCTTACATCCGCAATTGTTTCGTAGATTGCGGTCAGGTGACCCTCGGCAATACCACTGGAGACAAAGTGTTTCGCGCACTGTCCCTCTCGTGGTGTCGGGGAGGAGTGGTGGAGGGCAACCAAATCCACAACGTCTTCTATGGAGGACCCTACTCTGACTCTATCGGGGCGTACGAGATCATCGTGCGGAATAATAGCTACCGTAACGTGGCTACGGGGCCGATCTGGGTTCTAGGGACCACTATCGCAAACGGGATTCAAAAACTGTTAATCGAGGGCAACACGATCGAGTTAACCACCGTTGACGTCGATGTCGTGTCGGGCCGCTTCGCGCTGGGGGTAGCACTGTACAACGCCCCACCGGCTCTCTCCAGCCCCTTTGGGAATGTGGTCGTGCGGGGCAATAGGATCCGATACCTGGACGGTGCTGCCCCGACGACGCAGAAGGGCAGTGGCGTGTTAGTGTATGGAGCGGGGACGCTTCTGGTTCGTGAGAACGTTCTCGATCTAGTGAAGAACCCCTACTCCTCTCCCCTCGATAAGCTTACGAACCTTACGAACAAGATTTGTGGCTCGGTCCAGTATTTCGAGAACCGAACTCCGAGCGGGACTCTCGTTCAAGGCTTCAGGGAGGATGACAACACTCTCTACACTGAGCTTTCCACCGACGCCGACGATGCGTTCATCATCAGCCTGCTCAAGAGGGCGTAGATAGAGTTGCTTGGATTTCATCGAATTGAATCTTTGCTATCGCACGAGCTCACACAGAACAGGCAGTCACTTCGAACGGATCCGTAGACCCAAACACACACTCACAAAATCCCAGTCCAGCTTGAACCATGGCAACGAATATTAAAGTGCTCGCCAGCGTCTCGATCACCAACGTCGTAGGAAGCCTTCAGACCCTCTATGCGCCGGGCGGGACTAAATCAGCCCTCGTGACCTCGATTGCGTTTTTCAACACCCATGCCTCTGTGGCGCCCGATGTTTTCCTCGGAACTCGGAATAGCGTGCTTACCACCAATCAGGCCATCTTTCACAAGGTGAGTGCTCTTGCGCCTGGAGCCGCTGTCGGGATGACCGATGTGGTCTCCCTGAGGGGGACCGACTCGGAGAGCATCGTAGGATACCTTTCGACCGCAGGGACAGTGAACTGTGTCGTGTTCGGGATCGAACGCGACTAGGAGACCGGGAGACAGAATTTAATCGAATCCACTCAACTTTCCATCTACCTATGCCATTCATCTTCCGAATCTTGAAGGCCGCACAAGGACTGGGCGCTGGCCCCAACAACGCTCTCTATACCGTGGGAGCCGCTCCAACGACCTCGGCCATCATCAGCAATGTTCGTTTCTACAACACCGCAGCCGGCACCGTGACCGCGACCTTGATCATTCGGCCCTCGGCGGGTGCCGTGAACCCGTCCAACTTTGCGAAGGTGGTGGTTCCGGGAACCTCCGTCGCGGTATACAACACCGAGGTCACGCTGGGGCAGGGGGTAGTCCTTGAAGCCAGCATGAGCGCCAGTATGGACGTCAATGTATTCGGTGTTGAGCGGACTCAATAGCCGATGAATCTCGAGGACTCCCCGTCGTACGGGATGAAACTGTACGTGCCAGGCTCGGTGTTCCACGGTTTGGGCATGGACGCCGGCCTGAAGGTGATCAAGTCCGAAGACGTGGCATGGGATTTCCTGGCACTAGGGTGGTGGGAGAAATGCCATACCCATTGGTGCGGCACCTTGGACCACGCGACCCCGCGTCGGCTATGAGTGGGCCACTCCGGATTTTGTGGCTGAGCGATTCCCCTCTGGCAGCCACTGGATTCGCGCGCGTGACGCGCGAAGTGGCTGTCAGGCTCTCCCGGATGGCGGGAGTGGAAGTGGCCTGTGTTGGATGGGGATACGACGGCTGGCCCTATGATCGTGAGAAGTTCCCCCTGAGGATTTATCCTTCGTCCCCTTCCAGTTTCGGGCAGGATTCCTTCGAACGGGTGGTGGAGGAGTTTCAACCAGATTTGGTCATCACGCTCGCGGAGATGTGGATGGTGCAGTGGCTGCAGGGCCATCCCACGCGACACCGATTCAAGTGGATCGCGTATTTTCCGATCGACGGCGGACCCATGTATCCCCCGTGGGAACCCATCCTTCGAGATGCGGACGAGGTGGTGGCCATGTCGGCCTTCGGCCAAGCCGTTCTCCAAACGGGCTGTCCTTCGAAACGCATCCACATGATTCATCATGGGGTGGACCCGACCGTGTTTCGGCCGCTGCCGGAGCGCGAGTCTCTGAAGCAGCATCCGCGTTTTCGCGGTAAGTTTGTGGTGGGGTGCGTTGCGCGCAACCAGCCCAGGAAGAATCTCCCGGCCCTCGTCAAGGCCGTCGCCATGCTCTCAGAGCGTCTTCCTGATCTGCATCTCTACCTTCACACGGATGCCTGTGACGTCGGCTACGACATCATCACCTTGCTGCGACGATATCATCTGGAGGGTAAGGCCGACGTGGGCAACCCAGACTTCTCGGTGGATCGCGGTCTAAGCGATTCGCAACTGAACCGGCTGTACAATCTTTTCGATATTTCTGTCCTCCCCAGCAATGGCGAGGGATTCGGTCTGCCGATCATCGAGAGCCTGTCCGCTGGAATCCCGGTTGTGGCCACCGGCTACAGTGCCTGTTCAGAGCTGGTGAATGGGAGAGGTGAACTGGTGGACGTGCTGACAACGCTGACAGTGGGAACGAATCTGGTGGAGCAGGCGATCATCGACGTGAACGATCTAGCGAAAAAGATCGAGAAGCTTTATCACGACCCCGCGCTTCGCACCGAGTATGGCACTTGCGGCAGGCGATTTGCCGAGACCCTGGCTTGGGAGCGATTGATGCCCCAGTGGTTGAGCGTGATTGAACTCGCCACAGGCAAAAATCTCACCCGCGTGTATCCCAAGGCGAATGGGCCCCAGTTGGTCGTGAGCACACAGTGAATGGTCATCGCCTCTATTTTGCCGGTGAGCCAGGATTAGGTTATGGATGGGGTACAGCCAATCAGCATTTACTTCAAGAGCTCTCCAAATTGACGGAAGTGGTGCCGTTGGATAGGGATCATCCCCTGTGGGATAATCAGTGCCTGGAGGGGGATCTGTTCGTTCCGTTGACGGACATTTGCTTCACCCCCGTCGCCAGCTCTGTGGGTTGCCGCAACTTCGGCTACGCTTTCTTCGAACTGGAATTACAGCCCCAGGCTGTAGCGGCTGCGCTGCGTTTCGATACCGTTTTTGCAGGGTCCTCCTGGTGTCTCGAGCGAATGCTCGAGAGAGGTATCCGGAACGGTGCCCTGTTGCTTCAGGGAATCGATCCGGCCCAGTTCTGCCTGCGGCCTCCCGTCCCACGCGCCCAGAGTGACGAGTTTCGGATTTTCTCGGGAGGCAAGCTTGAATTGCGAAAGGGCCAGGATCTCGTGCTCGCGGCCTTCCGGACTCTCCAGCACCAGTATCCAAGGATGAAACTGGTCACCGCCTGGTTCAATCATTGGCCAGCTTGCCTGGCAACTCTGGAGTCTTCCCCCTACATCCGGTTCGAGTGGATCGATGCGAGCTGGGATCAACAGATGCGGCACCTGCTTGCGGTGAACGATATTGACCCCGGCCGGGTGGAGATTTTGCCCCTGATGGAACCCCCGGCCCTGGCGGACGCGTATCACTCCACCGACCTGGGCATTTTCCCCAATCGATGCGAAGGCGGTACGAACCTTGTCATGATGGAGTACATGGCGTGCGGGAAAACCGTGATCGCATCTTTCACATCGGGTCATCGCGATATCCTCACCGAGAAGAACTCTTGGCGATTGATGGATTTGGAGGAGGTCGAAGTGGTGGATGAAGCGAGCGGGGATCGGGGGGTATGGCAGCAGCCGAGTGTCGAAAGTCTGGCGCGAGCCATAGAGCATATTTACCACCATCGGGAGGAAGCTCGAATGATCGCCGATCAAGCGGCCGTCGATCTTCGATGCTTGACCTGGGAACGAACGGCTCGCGCATTGTGGGACAGCATGCGTCAAGGACGCTAAGCAGAAGGGCTGTTTCATTCCATTGAAACCGGGCTGCTGGTCTGGATCCGGTAAGCCGTCTCAGTCGTCGGCGCGGAAGGATGAGTCTCGTGGAGTTGGGAGAAAGGGCAGGTGGGATGAACTACGCTGCGGTCGGAGCGGCGATAAGCCGATTTTCAAGGCAGTTGAACAGTGGCCCAGGCAAGGCGCGGATTCGCCGCGTGGAGAAGGGAACGTAAAGTGTTGAGATCTGACTCTGTTGCACTGATGACCCTGTTGTCCCCATGTCGAACGCGCCCCCGCAACGGGAAAAGAAACCGCCGCCGCCGTCGTAAAATCAAATTCAGAAAACGCGAGCGGCCTTCGTTTTCGAAGGCCGATTTTGTTTTTCATTTGTAGCGCGGGCGTCTCGCCTGCCGCGTTCGGCGGCCTGGTCAACGACAATTATTCTTCCTCAGCTGGGGAAAATTAATTGTCAGTACACACGGAGAATCTCAGACAGTGGAATCGTGTCCAAGTTTTCACCCCTACGAATGCGACATTGCTTTGGGACCAGGCCGCGGGGGAGAAATCCAATAGCTTCTTCAGTGATGATGCTGATGTAGAGAGGGGCGTTCAGATGCTGCGAAAGAAATCCGTGGGCCGGACCAGGATGGTTTCGTTTCACCTCCCGTTCGTAGTCAATGAGGAATGTGGTGTCGAAAAGCATCGCCGATCAATCCCAGTGGGACGGACTGCGGGTGGAGTTCTTCTGTGCGTCGTTCAGATAGTCCAAGGCTTCTTCGCTCAATGGAGAGCGGCCAGCGCGTTGCTGAAAATCCTCCAACAGTTCGCGGGCGAGTTGGGGCTTGCCGGGAAATTGAGCTCGGCGCACCACGGCCGAGAGAGATTCATCGTTGCTCCACTTCGCCGCTTCTAGCTTCGCAACGGCGTCAATTTCAAGTTCAACGGTCTTGGTTGCCATGGAGTCAACTTGCCAGAGTATAGACGTTTCGACAAGTGCGCTGATTCGCGGGAGAGAAATCCAACAACTTCTTCAGAGTGGTGCCGGCGAACCTTTAGCCTGCATAATCCATCGCACAAATGGGGTTTAACCATCGACGTTTGCTTTGAGACAGAGCGGTTTAACGCAAGTGGAGTTCGCGCAGCAGCATCAGATCAAGGTGTGCACCTTTCATCAATGGCTGCACCGACGCAAACAACCGTCAACCAAATCCCTGCGGCCCCTCTTCAAAGGACTTCTTCTCCCACCTCAGACCCACACTCCAGCCTGGCCGACCGAGATCGTCATGGGTCACGACTTCACGAGCACTTCCTGCGACGGCACTCCGGACGTTAATATTGAGTGCCGCCGCTCAGTCCTTCCGACAGAACCAACCCAACACCATCCAATCGGTGAACCAGGTCTTAATCTGGTCGGGGCGAACATTCGTCCTGAGTCCCTGCAGAGCGGCTTCAAGCGATTTACCCTTTCGGAGCAAGCTCAGCAACTCGTACTGCGCTGGCTTCAATCGCTTGTAGTAAACACGGTTTTCATGCCGATGCACCGCGAGGCAGGCGGTCTTCCGCGCGGGCGGCGCAATGGCCCGTAGCGGTGCAGGTTTGGACGGGGCCTCTACCGCGTTGCTGCTCTCGGCGCGCAGTCCGGTCTGCCTGCGAAGGGAAATGAGGAACTCATCAAGCGGATGGCTCAGCTGAAGCAGCGTGATGTAGGGCTGCAAATCCAGGTGGATGTCGGACGGATTCCGGCCCGTCAAAGTAGTGGCGTTGAGGGATGCCTTGGCTTCGTTGTCAAAGGCCTCCACGTGCGCCCACTCCAGCCGCGCCATCTCCCCGGCGAGCCGGGTGCGGGGGTGTGTCCAGTGGGTTTCATCCAGGATGAAAGCGACGAGATGCTGCCCGAGGTCGCGCAAGGTGAAGCGGGTCGACGGATGCCGCTCCAGATAGGCTAGGGCGAGTTTGAGAAACCTGCGTTGTCCTAGCACGGCTCGCAGCCCGGGGTAGTCATCGTGCAGGCAATCGATAATTCGAAACCAGTACTGACGGTTATAGATTTCGAGTCGTTCGAAGGAAGTCAGGCGATCGTTGGGCTTGATGAAGGTGTCGACAACCGTGGCGGTAGAACGTCCATCACTCCAGCGGGTCTGCATGCGGTGTGAGGCGCTCAAGGGTCGCATGACGGCGCTCGCCATGAGTCGTTGCAGGTCCCGAAGCTCGCGGAGAGTCTGACGACGCCTAGGCGGGCTTGGTTTCGCGACTGGGGATGAACTGATTGGCTTTGAGCGCTTCACGGTGAACTTCATTGAAGGAAGGGATACGATCATCCCACTCGAGCAGAGTGGCAGTTCGGCCGGCGAGTTGAGTCGCCTGGGCGTAGAGCCTCCAGACCGGATCGATGACGGGATGGTCGTGGGTATCGAGGATGTATTTGCGATACTGCGAATGCCCGGCGATGTGGATCTGCGCGATACGTTCCG
>JAYTTC010000258.1:0-7210 GCA_043745255.1 Verrucomicrobiales bacterium | reverse complement strand
TAGATCGGGTTTTTGAAATTGGACGCAATTTCCGTAACGAGGGCCTCTCTCGTCGACACAATCCGGAATTTACCATGCTGGAGGCCTACCAAGCCTATGGAGACTATGAGTCGATGATGGAGTTGGTGCAGTCCCTGATCTGCCATCTCGCCGATCAACTGCAAGGGAGCTACCAAATCGAGCACAAGGATGGTGAAGGCAAGGTCACCAAAGTCATCGATCTGACGCCCCCCTGGCGTCGTGTAAGCTACAAAGAGTTGGTTCGCGAAAAAGCCGGTGCCGACTGGTTTGAGCTAGGTCCAACGACGCGACGCGAAAGGGCTATCCAGCTGGGTGCCGACATCGGCAAGGAGTTCGAGGATTTTGAGGTGACCAGCGCGATTTTTGAGAAGCTGATCGAACCCAATCTGATTCAGCCGACCTTCGTGACTCATCTCCCCAAGGAGCTCGTGCCGTTGGCGAAACTCTCACCCGACGACCCCACCACCGTGGAAGTCTTCGAGTGTTGTATCAATGGCCAGGAGATCGCTCCCGCCTACACCGAGCAAAACGACCCCATCGAGCAACGTGAGCGCCTCGAGCACCAGGCGGGAGGTGAACAGCAAAAGTTGGACGAAGATTTTCTAGTGGCCCTGGAACACGGGATGCCGCCGGCTGGGGGGCTAGGTCTCGGGATCGATCGCTTGTGCATGATGCTCCTCGGGCAGGAGAGCATTCGCGACGTTATCCTATTCCCCCAGCTGAAGCCAAAGTGATCTGCGTCCATTCAGCCTCACTCATAGATTTTATTCCTCCTTGCAGATCTTCGCCCTGCCCAAGCTCGACGCACCCTCGGCCGACAGCTTGACACTCGCTGCCGCTCCGCGCATTTTTGGCCTCCGCCGCGCTATTTCAGCGGCTTTTTGAATCTGTATGAGCGCACCGCACAATCTGTTTAACTCGCTGCAGTCTTTTGATCTTGGAAACGGTAACAAAGGCCAGCTGTATTCCCTGCCCGCTCTGGAAACAGCCGGCCTGGGATGCATGTCCAAGCTCCCGGTTTCCATTCGCCTCGTATTGGAGGCGGTGCTGCGCAACTGCGACGGAAAGAAGGTCACTGAGCAAAATGTACGCGAGCTCGCCGGATGGCAGCCCAAGTCCGAGCGCACCGCAGAAATCCCCTTCGTCGTCGCGCGTATCGTACTGCAGGATTTCACGGGAGTCCCCCTGCTCGTCGATCTCGCCGCCATGCGATCCGCGGTGGCGCGTCTGGGAAAAAATCCAAAAATCATCGAGCCCTTGGTGCCCGTCGACCTGGTGGTGGATCATTCCGTTCAGGTCGATTTTGCCGGCAATGCGGATGCGATGAAGAAAAATCTCGATCTTGAGTTCCAACGCAATCGCGAACGCTATCAGTTTCTGAAATGGGGCATGCAGGCTTTCGAGACCTTCAAGGTAGTTCCGCCTGGCATTGGTATCGTGCACCAGGTCAATTTGGAATACCTGGCCAAGGGCGTGCTTGAAAACTCGGGTATCTACTACCCCGACACGCTGGTGGGCACAGACTCCCACACCACCATGATCAACGGGCTCGGCATTGTTGGCTGGGGAGTGGGAGGAATCGAGGCTGAGGCGGGAATGTTGGGCCAACCGGTCTATTTCCTCACACCCGATGTCGTGGGTGTGCACCTGACGGGCGCGCTTCGGGAAGGCGTGACCGCGACCGACCTCGCTCTGACTCTAACTCAGCAACTGCGCAAGGCGAAGGTGGTCGGCAAGTTTGTAGAATTCTACGGACCGGGCGCTGCAGCGCTTCCGCTCGTCGACCGCGCCACCATCGCTAACATGGCACCGGAATATGGAGCCACCATGGGTTTCTTCCCGATCGACGCGGAATGCATTAACTATCTGCGAGGCACCGGTCGCAGCGAAGAGCTTTGCAAGCGATACGAGAATTACTATCGCGCTCAGGGACTGTGGGGAATGCCGAAGAAAGGGGATATCACCTACTCTCAGGAAGTGGAGCTCGATCTCGCAACCGTGGTTCCCAGCGTAGCCGGGCCCAAGCGCCCTCAGGACCGAATCGAGCTCCAGAAACTCAAAAGCGAGTTCCTCACTGCGTTCGGAAGACCGGTCAACGAAAACGGATTTGGGAAGAAAGCCGAGGAATTCTCCACCGTTCGCGCCGACGTGACGGTGAGCGGAAATGGGCACGCCAGCATCGGCCACGGCTCGGTGCTGATCGCAGCCATCACCAGCTGTACCAACACCTCGAATCCGAGTGTCATGCTCGCCGCCGGATTGCTTGCCAAGAAAGCGGTTGAAAAAGGCCTCACGGTGAATCCTGCGGTGAAGGCATCGCTTGCGCCTGGATCGCGCGTGGTCAGCGATTATCTCGACAAAACAGGATTGCAGCCCTTCCTGGACCAGCTTGGATTCAACCTGGTGGGTTATGGTTGCACCACCTGCATCGGCAACTCCGGTCCGCTCTCTCCTTCGATCGAGGAGGCCATCACGAAAAACGATTTAGTGGCAGCCTCGGTGCTTTCGGGAAACCGGAATTTCGAAGCGCGCGTGCACCAGAACATCAAGGCGAACTTCCTGATGTCGCCGCCACTGGTGGTCGCATTCGCACTGGCAGGACGAGTCGACATCGATCTCAGCTCCGAAGCGATCGGCAATGGAAAGGATGGCGCCCCAGTATTCCTCAAAGACCTCTGGCCCACCTTGAAAGAAGTGCGCGACCAGATGCAATCCGCTCTGAAACCGGAGATCTTCCGACGTCTCTACACCGACTTCGCGGCGCAGAACCCCAAATGGAACGAGATTCCAACCTCGGTGGGCAACGCCTACGAATGGGACACCGAGAGTACCTACATTCAGGAGCCTCCCTTCTTCACCCAGTTCGGAATGCAGCCAGGAACGATCCAGGAGATCCGCGGGGCGCGCGCGCTGGGCATCTTTGGGGATTCAGTCACGACCGATCCCATCTCTCCGGCGGGCGCGATCAAGAAATCCTCACCGGCCGGAAAGTTTCTTCTCGAGAACGGCGTCGAGTTTGCGGACTTCAATAGCTACGGATCCAGACGCGGCAACGATCGAATCATGACCCGTGGAACCTTCGCCAACGTCCGCATCAAGAACCTGATGCTCGGCGGCGAGGAAGGCGGGAACACTTTGCTCCAGCCTGCGGGGGAGAAGCTCTCGATCTACGACGCCGCGATGCGTTACGCCCAGACGAAGACTCCGTTAATCATCCTGGCAGGAGAGGAATACGGTACCGGCAGCTCGCGCGATTGGGCGGCCAAGGGAACCAATCTGCTCGGGGTGAAGGTGGTGGTCGCGCAAAGTTTTGAGCGCATCCACCGCTCGAATCTGGTGGGTATGGGGGTTCTCCCGCTGCAGTTTAAAGAGGGCACCACGGCGCAAACTCTGAAGCTCGACGGCTCTGAGACCTACGACGTGCTAGGACTGAGCCCCAATCTGAAGCCTCAACAAGATGTAACGCTCAAGATCACCCGCAAGGATGGAAGTATGGAGAACATCACCGTCCGCTGTCGAATCGATACCCCGATCGAAATCGACTACTACCAGCACGGCGGCATCCTTCCTTTCGTTCTCCGACAACTCGTGGCTCAAGCCTGACCAGAATGGTTCATCGCGCAGGGCTAGCTGACGACCCACTGAGTGAGCGGCATAGGAACGATGCGAGCTAACGGACTCTTGGTCCTCGCACCCAGCCGATGGACCTGGGCAAGAGCGCACGATCCGTAGATCGGACTACTCTACCGGTCCCTCGACCGCGGCAGCGACAGCGGTTGGACTTACAGGGCCACTCACCAGCACGTAACGGCGCAGGTATTTAACCGCGACATTCAGTTCCCGGGGCCAATCCGCGATCATCTCGATTCGCAGGTTGGTGATGGGATGGATCAGTGAGAGACGCTCGGCATGGAGCGCAATTGAATCGATTAAAGGACGCTCCTTATTCCCTTCTTTGAGGTGATAGCGTTTCTTCAGCTTGGAAAGGAAGAGTGGCTTACCCCCATAGGAAGAGTCACCGCAGATCGGCAGTCGCTGATTCTGCAGATGGACGCGAATCTGATGGGTGCGTCCGGTGAACGGGCGACACTGAAGAAGCGTGTAGCCACGATATCGCTCCAGAACGTTGAACTCGGTGCGGGATCTCTTTCCGCGACCCGTATCCACCCGCATCAGGCCCAGTCGAGTGGGATGCGGGGAGAGGGGACCGTTCTCGGTGAACTTGGGCGTGACTGGCTCCCCGCCCACCAAGGCAATGTACCGTTTATCCACTCGCTCGGTTCCGAAGAGATTCGCGAGAGCTATCAAAACAGGTTTTGATTTGGCGAGTAGGATCACCCCGGTGGTTTCAAAATCAAGCCGGTGCGCGTTCGCAAGATAGGTAAGATGCCGTGAAGCCGCCCATGGCTTCGCGAGCGTGATGCCCTCGTGAAGCAATCGCATCAGATTGGGACGCTCAGAATCGTAACGATCCGGGGAGATGAGGAGCCGCGCGGGCTTGGAGAGAGCGAGCAGATGCTCGTCCTCGTAGACCACCGGAATTTCCCAAAACTCTTTAGTTTTGGGAGCGGAAAGTTTGATGGTTGGCTGATCCATGATCTGGAGCTGTGACGAGAAAAAGCGGCTCATCGCCGCTTTGGTAATCCGCCGAAGGAAGGGTCCCGCTCGACCTGCGAGCGCGGATCGAAGCGCCGTTAGCGCTGCGTCTGCGCCTGGCCTTCGCGTTGCTCCCGTGCGGGACGCTGCAACTTCGCCTGAGCGACTTTGTCAAACCAGCGACCGAGGGCCTCATTCATCCGGCTGAGCCTCTCTTCCTGCTGGAATGCAGTAAATTTTTCCTTCCGGACAGCATCGCTCACTGGCTTGCGTTCTCGGAGATGAAGCACCACACCGCCGTCCGATGTGAAGGTGTATCGGCTCACGGCACCATTGGTCATCCGAGATGCCGTGTTCTTAAGCGTGTTTAATTCCAGACGACCGGCCAGCTCGGGAAGAGTTTCCGTGCTCAACGAGAACGGAGGCAAGGTCTCAATTTTCAATCGGCTCCAGGCAGCGACTTCAGCGAAACTCTTCCCAGCAGGAAGCTGGTTGGTCAGGGAGCTGTAGAAGGCGTTTCCGGCACGGCTCGAGAGATCGCGACCTTGAGATTTGATGTAATCCGCAGTCACCTTGGATCGGACTGATTCGAGAGGTTCAACCTGTGAGGGAATCCTTTGCTTCAACGCGACCAGAAAGACACCGTCCTCGCCGCGAATTGGTGCGAACAAAATCGCCGAAGCCGGATTGGTCAGCTCAAAGGCGCGACTGGCAAACTCGGAAGTCAGACCTTTCAACTCGACCGGAGATTGATTGCGATCGAACGGACTCGACACTTTTACCGGAAGCTTCTCCGCGCTCAAGAAGCCTTCGAAGGCCTGAGCCGTCTGATTGCTCAGGTTCATCATTCGGTCCGCCACCTCGGTGGCTTTATTGTAAGCCGCGATCAGGGAAAACTCGCCACGGATCCTGTCACGAAGCTGCTCTTTCGCGTCCTTCTCAGGGAGAACCACCAATGGGTTCTTCGGGTCGGTAAAATTGGTTCCACCCTGGCGCTGATACTCGGCGTCCACGAACGCAGTTAAATTGGTGATGCGCTGGGTAATGGCCGCGTCGCCTTGGGAGAGGAAGTCGCTTTTGGCAAACTCGACGTAAGAGACAGCGATCCGTTCGGGCAGGCGATACTGCGATTGCGAGTTCGTGTAATACCGAGCTACCGCATCGGCTGCGGCACTGACCCCATTCGTGTGATCAGCCCAGTTAAAAAATACCGCTTCAACCATAGACTCCTCACTCTGCTTTCGGAACTTCGACTCAATGTCCCGGGGAGGAAGCAACTGACCGCTGACGGAAGCGAGCTGGGTTAGTTCGCGAAAACCGGTCTCGTGCTCGCAAAACCGGATGAAATCTTCCTTGGTGATGGAATAGGGGTTGCGAGGAACCATCTTCATGAAGGTATCGAGGTCGCTCACGCCGAAGGAGGTCGCGGTCCGCCGAACCGCTTCGTCGCTGACATGAATCCCCTGCTCTTTTATCTGCTGAGCGATGAGCAGCTGGTAGTAGGTAAATTCGGTCAAACGTTCCGCGTCGTTGTCGGGCCAGCGGCCGGTGTACATGCGCATCCGGAAGAACGCTTCCTTGCGGGCGTCAAGGAACTGGGACTGTGTGATCGTCTCGCCACCCAGTTTTCCAAACTCACCGACTCCCCCTCGACCACTAAACATTTGCCCGGCCTGCGGTGAAAAGAAGATCACAAACGGCGGGATAATGATAATCGCAGCCGCCAGCCAAATCACTCTTTGAAATCGTCTAAATCCAGCAAACATAGGCCATTTTTGGTTTAAGAACGCGGAACGTAGCCCTGTACCCTCCGTCGGGTCAAACGCAAAAGCAGTTTGAATTTCGCGGTTGTAGTTTGCGACCGCCCGGTCACCGTGAAGGTGTATGGAAGTTAGACACCTCATCGACCCGTCCCTCCCCGCCTCGGCTGCACGGGAAGCGAGGTTTTGCGTCGGCATGCTTTTTCAACCTGTGTTCACAAGCATTCCGACACCCTCATTGCCAACGAAGTATCATGAAACCCCATTCGATCCGACTGTTTGTCAAACCTTACTGCGACTGGTGTCAAGAGGCTCGCGACTGGCTCGATAAACGCGGAATTCACTACGAGTTGCTCGATGTTATTTCCGACGCAGATGCGCGACGTGAAATGCAGGAACTCTCCGGACAGACGCTGGCTCCCGTGCTCGACATGGACGGAGAGATTCTAGCGGATTTCGACACCGCTCAGCTCGATGTCTTCTGGAAAAAAATGAACGACGAGGGGTGAGGACAGAAGGACGTTGCTAGCTCAATCGGACTCTTCAGAACCGGCCGGTTTTGCCTGCTCGCAATCCCTCCTCCCTCTCTCTCAGCCAATTCTGTAGCGTGCGCCGTACCGGCGCATCTCCGCCCCGATCGTCCGATACGGACGACGCTACAGAAGACGGAAACCGCGTGAGGCACGCGCGCTGCAGTTCTATAAGTGTGGGCCGTATCGGCCCATTCACGCTCCCTCTTCAAGGAACCCATCAGTGCCTGGGCTCTCTTTTCCTAAGGAAAATATCTAGCAGCCTGTCGCGGCGATTCCTAAGGGATAGCTCAGCACAGTCGA
>JAYTTC010000257.1:0-7227 GCA_043745255.1 Verrucomicrobiales bacterium | reverse complement strand
ATTGGATTGAATCGGGCATGACTACTTGTATCCGATATGATACAATTTAGCAACCAAAAACAGGCGTGCCGCCGGGCGCGCCTGTTTGAGGTCACTTTATTGTCATGCACCCTTCCATCGCTGAATGGGGGAACCGAAATGACCGCACCCGATGGGCACCACGATTGCTCATAGCGCCTGCTCCGACCGACAGGGAAATCACTTTCCTGCCAGCCAACGCTTCAAGCGCTCACGCAACTGACCGCGGGCGCGATAGAGGCGCGACTCAATTCCCTTCTGAGTGGTCCCGAGGATGGTTGCCGCCTCAGTCATGGATCGATCTTCGAATTCGAACAAGAGAAGTGCTTCGCGCAGGTCCACAGGCAGCTCCGTTATGGCAGCGCGAACCGCAGCGCGTCGCTCCGCCAGGAGTAATTCATCGTCCGGTGAATTGTCGCCAGCCGACAGCAGCTCCCCATAGGTCTGAGTGCTTCCCGAGGCCGCGGCATCGAGCGGAACGGTGGGATGTCGCGCGCGCCATCTAAGCTGATTTCGCGCGAGGTTCGCTGCAATGGTGAAGACCCAAGTGGAGAAGCTGCTGTCGGGTCGAAATCGATCCCGATGACGATAGACTCGGACGAAAGCTTCCTGTGCCAGATCGTTGGCGTCTTCTGCGGTGCCCACCATGCGATATAAAAACTGGAAGACGGCCGTCGCATGGCGGTTCATCAGGTCATCCAGAGCCGCATCTTGTCCTCCGCGCAACCGAGCCATGTCCGCGCGGTCGAGCGCCTCGGCTTCAATGGTGGCCATGCGGAGCGGCGTCCAGTGTGGGCATCACGTGCGAGTGGCCGGAGTGGAGATCCAGCGTCAGCCGTTGCATCTTCTCCAAATATCGCCTCCCCTGCTCCTGAGGCATGGCTCTGCTGACTTCATAAAAGTGCCGTAACATCTGCGCCTGGCATTCCGCGCGGAGGGTGGCGGCTTCTCGAAGTTTTTGATCGAGTTCTGGAGAGAACGTCGGGGTGGCGGCCATCGACTGCTCGATCTCCTGATCCTTGGCTGCGATGAGAGCGCACATCTCTCGACATGCCGGCAGATACCCCTCATGGAGTTTCCGCATGCGAGACATTTCATCCGCGGAGAGTCCGAACTCAACCTGGAGCCAGGCTAACTCATCCTTCGCTACTAGGCCGCGACGGATCCAGGTCGCCGTGGCGTAGCAGGCCGAAAACGCCAGACCCGCAAGCATCGCGACGGCCAGAAGATTCAGCGCCTTGCGTTTCATTGGCTATCTCTGTTGCCAGGGTGCCACTGAGCTGACGTATCGTTCCTGCGCTCGCAGCCGGCTGGTGTTCGCGGCACCGGATGTACCGAGATAGGTGCCTCCTAACATCGCCAAAACGAGTGTCGCAAAAGCCCAGCGAGGGGTCAATAGAGCCTGCCAAGTGGAAGCGATCCACGCGCCGAGGGACTCCTCCTCGCCACTGGTTTCCAGCCGACGCCAGACTTCACCCTTGAATTCCGGATGAAGCCCCGGGGCGGGGTGGGAATGCCTCAGCAGGTCGCGCAGCCGAGCGTCTTGTTCAGGAAGGTTCGAGAGATTCATAAGAGAAATGGGGCGGCGTCGACCGCCACTCTGGATACCCCACGGTCGCTCAAATCCCGCAGACTTGTATCGCGCATCATGCTGTTTTCCTCTGAAACATGAGTCGTGCGGCCGCGAGGGTCACCGTCCCGATAAGGATCAACGGCCAGAGGTTTTCGAAAATGCCGGCCGCGTTCATCTGCTTCAGAAATACACCCTTCACAATGATTATGAAGTGGCGCAAAGGATTGAACCAGGTCAGCGCCCGCAGCCATCCGGGCATATTGTCCACCGGTGAGGCAAACCCTGAGAGCAGGATGGCCGGCATGATAAATGAAAAGATTCCCAAGAAGGCCTGCTGCTGGGTGGAGCAGATGGAGGCGATTAGAAACCCGAAACCCACGAGTGTCAGGGTGTAGACCAGCATGCCGAGGTAAAGCAGGAACAGGGACCCTTGAAACGGCACGCCATAGAGAAATACTCCGCCACCCAGGATGAGCGTGGCTTGAAAAGCGCTCACCAGGATGGCTGGGATGGTCTTGCCCACCATGATCATCCCCGGCGTCAGAGGGGAAACCATCAATTGCTCGAGTGTGCCTTGTTCTCGCTCCCGCCCGATCGACAGCGCGCTCACCACCAGAGTGATGGTGGTGGTGATGATCGCTACCAGACCGGGAACAATCGACCAGACATAGATCAGGTTTGGGTTGAACGCGTGTCGCACGTCCAGTCGCGACGGCGGTGTCGGGAGTCCAAGACGGCGGTTTCGATCCTGGATAAAAGTCTGGATAATCTGCTGTAGATAACCCTGCGCGATCTGTCCGCTGTTTGACCGCCTACCGTCGAGAATCACCTGAAGAGAGGAGCTCTCTCCTCGTTCGAGTTTGCGTCCGAAATCCTGGGGAATCTGCATCGCAAGCAAGGCCTCCTGATTCTGGATGCAGCGCGTCAGTTCCTGCAGCGATCCCAGCATTCGGATTTCGGTGAAGGCCTGGGCTCGTGACACCCGATGGATGAGTTCCTGCGCATCCGCCCCGCCATCCTGGCGCAGGATGGCGAGCGTGGAATTCCTAACTTCGAGGGTGGCGGCATGCGGAAACAGCGCCAGCTGTAGGATGACCGGAACAATCAGCAGCTTCCGACTCTGCGGATCGCGCAGCAGGACCTGCATTTCCTTCAACACGAGTGCTAGCAGTCGATGCAGCATGGCTTAGTCGAGTCGACGTCGGGTTTTTCGGGCGGTGAGACCGATGAAGAAAACCGCGGCTGCGAAGAGGAAGAGCATGTTCGGTCGCAGCACGTCCCAGACATCGCCCGCCTGAAATAGGGTCTGCATGGCGTTCACAAAATACCTCGCCGGGATCAAGTGAGTCGCGGCTCGAATCGGAGTCGGCATGCTCGCGATCTCGTAGATGAATCCGGAGAGCATCATGGCTGGAAGGAAGGCGGCGTTGAGCGCGGCCTGCGCGGCGTTGAATTGGTTTCGCATGACAGTCGAAATCAGCAGTCCCATTCCTAAAGCGCATCCTAAGAATAGGGTCGCGACGGCGAGCAGGACCGGAACCGAGCCGCGAAAAGGAACTTTCAGCACGACTACCGCCAGCACGACGCAGATGAGAAGCGAGGCGATGCCGAGCGCATAGTAGGGAAGGAGCTTGCTCAGCAGAAGTTCAGTGCGAGTCACCGGAGTGGAGAGCAGGGCTTCCATGGTTCCGCGCTCCCATTCCCGCGCCACGACCAGCGAGGTGAGTAAAGCTCCGATGACGGTCATAATCAGAGTGATTGACCCTGGGATGAGATAGTTTCGGCTTTCCGCCGTGGGATTAAACCACACTCGGCTCTCCACTTTGATGGGCTCCATCGGTTCCTCCCCCCGCTCTCGTGCGCGCTGCACCAACCACTGCTCCCAGATCCCCTGGAGATAATTCTCAACGAAAGCGGCAATGTTCGGTTCTGATCCATCGGTGATCACCTGGATGGGAGCTTCCTCGCCGAGTCGCTCGAGATGCGATGAAAAATCGATGGGAACAATGACCATCCCACGGATGTGTCCGCGAGTCAGCGCCTCGTTCATCTGGGATCGATTGTCCCCTTGCAAAACCGCTAAATAGGGGGAGCCGATCAGGCTCTCGGCAAAGCGCCGAGCGGACGGTGCATGATCTTCCAGAATCAGTCCTACCTTCACCCGGGTGGAGTCAAGATTGATGCCGTAGCCGAAGATGAGGAGCATCACCACGGGAAGCATGAACGCGATCAGATTGCTGCTCGGATCTCGGATGATCTGAAATACTTCTTTCCGACAAAGCGCGATCAGTCGACGAGGTTGAATGGCGGAGGACATCACGTTCTTAGTTCTGACATCGATCGATGAGCTCAATGAACGCCTGCTCCATGGTGGGATCGGCGTTGGTGGGCGTGATTGCGAGTTGCTTGAGGTCGTCTGGAGTTCCGGCAGCGATCATCCGACCTCGAAAAACCAGACCCACTCGATCGCAGTATTCAGCTTCCTCCATGAAATGAGTGGTGACCACCACCGTGACACCCTTCTCGACCAGACCATTGATATGCGTCCAGAACTCGCGTCGCGTCACCGGATCGACTCCCGAAGTGGGTTCGTCGAGAAACAGAATGTCCGGATCGTGCATCACTGCGCACGCCAGGGCGAGCCGTTGCTTGAACCCCAGCGCGAGCGTGTCTGCTGAGTTGTTGATCTGAGACCGGAGGCCGAAGACCTCGATCATCTCGTCGATGACCTCACGCTGTTTCTTTCCCTTTAAACCATAGATGCCGGAGAAAAAGCGGAGGTTCTGCAAGAGGCTCAAATTTCCATAGAGCGAGAACTTCTGGGCCATGTAGCCAAGCCGCTGGCGGGCTTGGGTGCCGCGGTGTTGAAGATCCAGGCCCATGATCCGTGCGGTGCCGGAGGTCGGCTTCAGAAGTCCGCAGATCATCTTGAACGTCGTCGATTTTCCCGCTCCGTTCGGGCCGAGTAGGCCGAAAATCTCACCACGCTTCACGGTGAAGCTGATTTGATCGGCGGCGGCGAAATCTCCAAAACGTTTGGTCAGATCCTGTGCCTCGATCATGATTTGACCATCGAGCGGGATGGAGCGTGCGTGATCCGCCAGGGCGGATTCTCCACCCGGGCCGCCTCCGAGCAGATCCATGAACGCGTCCTCGAAACGTGGCACCACCGTCATGACTTCCGCCTGGGGCCCTGCGTCCAGCTCGCTTAAAGGAGGCATGGTTCGATCCGAACGGAGCACCAGACGAACCGCCTTGCCTTGGATGGTTCCGTCGAGCACTTCGGGTCTCCGTAGCACTCGTGACAGCAGTCGACGATGACTGCCAGCGACGTTTCGAATCTGCAGGCAGCGTGAGGTCAGTCGATTCGTGAGATCCTTCGGGGGTCCCGCGAAGAGCAATTTTCCTTGGTTCAGCAGAAGCACCTCGTCGCAGAGTTCGGCCTCGTCCAGATACGCGGTACTCCAGAGGACGGTCATCCCTTCTCCGACCAACTCATGAACCATCCGCCAGAGTTCCTGACGGGAGATGGGATCCACCCCCACTCCCGGCTCATCGAGCAGCAGGAGCTGAGGTCTTCCCAGCAGCGCGCAGGCGAGTCCCAGCTTCTGCTTCATCCCGCCGGAGAGCTTTCCCGCCAATCGAGTGGTGAAGCGTGTCAGATCGGTGAATTCGAGCAGACGCTGGAATCGAATCCCTCTGGCCTCTCCGATGAGCCCGCGCAGATCAGCATGCAGTTCGAGGTTTTCTTGAACGGAGAGATCCTCGTACAGTCCGAACCGCTGCGGCATATAGCCCAGCGTCTCGCGAAGTTGAGCGGCGTCGGCGACCGGGTCCAGCCCACCGATGCGCACTGTGCCGCCGCTCGGCTCCAACAATCCCGCGATCAATCGCATCAGCGTGCTTTTGCCTGCTCCGTCGGGGCCTGCCATTCCGGTGATCACACCCGATCGAATCTCTGCCGTCACCCCGCTCAGCGCGGTCACGCTGGTTTCGGGAAACGCTTTCTTCAGATCCTGCAGACTCACGAGTGAGCTCATCGTGGGAGATTCATTTCTCCTGGAGACGGACTGTGACCGGCATTCCCTGTCGCAGGCCTTCATCCACATTCGTGACCACGATCCGGAGGCGGTAGACGAGCGAGGATCGCAGGTCCTGGGTCTCGACTGTCTTCGGG
The DNA here is from genome assembly GCA_043745255.1 of Verrucomicrobiales bacterium. Classification (GTDB taxonomy): domain Bacteria; phylum Verrucomicrobiota; class Verrucomicrobiia; order Limisphaerales; family UBA11320; genus UBA11320. The sequence continues at coordinate 1,459 of JAYTTC010000257.1, read as the reverse complement.
GTGAACTCAGCCTGGGGTGAGATGAAGCCGATTTTTCCGGCATAGGGGTGATCGGGTCGTGAATCGGTGAAGATCTGAGCCGCCATTCCGGGATGCACCCGTCCCAGGTCGGGCTCGGCCACATACGCACGAACCCAAACAGGTTCGCGCAACGAGAGCGTGAGCACCGTCGCGCCAGGCTGAACGATCGCCCCGGTTTCTCTCGCGCGAGTCAAGATCACTCCATCAGACGGGGATTTAAGCTCGGTGTCGGCTATGCGCAGCTCCGCAATCGCGAGCGCAGCCTCCGCGCTTGCGAGTTCGCTTCTCGCCTGTGCGATATCTTCGATTCGGGCGCCGGACTCCAGTAGCGCCAGCTGCTGCTTGGCCGAATTGAGCCGTGCGGCGGTTTCGTTGAATCGCGCTTCCGCATCCTCGCTCTCCTGAAGCGACACCGCTTGCGTGGCGACCAGTTTGCTTTGCCGATGGAATATTCGCTCCGCATTCGCCAGCGTGATCTCACGTTCCTGCACCACCGCTCGTGCTTGGGCTATCTCCTCCAGACGAAACCCCTTCTCCAGCAGCGCCACTCGCGATCGTTGCACCGCAACTTTCGATACCGCCTCATCGGCCTCGCGGCGATACGGTTCAGCGTCAAGGCGCGCGAGCGGATCCCCGCGTCGCACGGAATCCCCTTCATCCTGCAGGACCGCCGCGATTCGCCCGGAGACCCGGAAACCCAACGCGACTTCGCGGATGTCGACATTTCCGTACAGTTGCAGCTGGCCCGAAGGAATCGATTTGGTGCGGGAGAAGTGGATCCATGCGGCCACGCCTGCCAGCAGTATGCCTAACAATAAAAAACGAGATGCGGCTTTCATCGGTCTGGTGGAGGTGGCGGCGTTAGGACCATGACCGAAACGTAAACAGATCCCCGCCTGCGAGTCTAGGTCATCGGTGTTCCGCTTGCGGGAAAGGTTGATTGGATGTTCGATGGGCCTCTTGGCAACCGGAGTAGGGCATGGCGGCCATCATCTATGACAACTCAGCAATCGATCTGTCGGGATAGCGGTTCGGTAGAGGCTCCCTGGCGTAAATCTTTTTGGAGTCTCATCGTCACTCAGTTCCAAGGAGCGTTCAGCGACGTGACTCTCAAGAACTTGGTCATCTTTATGATCATGGGCATGGGGCTTCCGACCGAGAAACGTGATCAATGGGTGGCTGTGGTGGGTGCGCTGTTTTCGCTACCGTTCATCCTTTTCTCCATGGCAGGAGGATATTTTGCTGATCGCTATAGCAAGCGGAGTGTGACGGTAGCTGTGAAAATTTTTGAGATCGGGGTCATGGCTTTCGCGCTCGTTGCTCTGATCGTTCAAAGTCTTCCTCTCCAGCTCACAGCAGTTTTCTTCATGGGCGTTCACAGTGCGATCTTCGGACCCTCGAAATACGGCCTGCTCCCGGAACTTCTCCCAGAGAGCCG
>JAYTTC010000256.1:0-1989 GCA_043745255.1 Verrucomicrobiales bacterium | reverse complement strand
TGCTCGAGAACGTTCGGATCCTGGTGAAAGGGGAAAACCCGCTTCCACTCGGGAGCAATGAGGAGCTGGCTGCAGCGCTCCAGGGAAAGAATGCGCGGCATGAGATTTTCGTGAGGGCGAGTCATCAGTCGCTGAATTCAAAAGGCCAGATTGTCGATCGATGGGGAACGCCTCTCTTCTTTCATGCGCAGTCGGCGGATCGGATTGAGATTCGATCGGCGGGACCTGATCGGCTGCTCTGGACGGCGGACGATGTTCAACGAAACGCGAACGGTACCTTCAGTCGAGGTATTCCAAAATTGGGAACGACATCGAATGAACCCTGACTTTCTAGCAGGCCGTCGTAATTTGCCCGTTGCTCCACAGGGCGCGCGTCCATATGGCATCGATTGGTTTCAGGGTTTTCTGGGTGGCGGCCTGCTAGAAACCAAAATCCGGCTGCCGGATTTCGAGGAAGCCCATTCGGACTCCTCCGAAGCCGCCAATTTTGCGGGGTGCAATTTCTCCACGCCCTCTTCCAGCCCATCACCGACATTCCGGTGTCGTCAGCCTGTCACCTCGCTCCCAAAGGGATAACTCAGCACACGCGACACCCATAGCCGAACTCAACTCCGGTGGGTAAAAGGCCACTGTCTGCTAAGACGTGGCGCTCTCGCTCGAGGCTCCCACGCTTTGAGGAGGACATTCTCCGGGTTTCTCTCGGCTCTGCCTCACCAGCCAGATGCCGATCGAGGTGAGAACCAAGGTCCCGAGGGTCCAGGACCAGGGCACGGTCGTCATCTCGCCAAAGCCGAGACGCTTTCCCAGTTCGGGCTGATGGAGCAGCGTGACGAGCAGGCAGTTGTTGATGGCGTGGATGATCATTCCGGTGAACATCGATCGCGATTGCCAGGTGCAGTAACCGAGAATCATTCCTAGCACGAAGGTGGGGAGAAGACGATAGATGGAAGAGTGCGCGACAGCGAAGAGCAGCGAGGAGAAAATCAATGCGGGCCAGAGCCCCATGCGTCGGAATCCCGCCATCACCAATCCGCGAAAGAATAATTCCTCGCATACCGCCGGGGTCACTCCCAGTAGCAACCACACGGCCCAGAGCGGTAGGTTTTGTCCCTCGAACGAGAGAACCTTCTCCAGCGCTTTGGTAAACGTTTCCGGTGGAGGGAAGACCCGAGTGACAATGCCTGCGGTGACGCCCCAAGCGGAGATGCCAATCAAGATGGCTCCCGCCACCGCCTGCAGTTTGGGAGCGCGTATCTGATACGTCTCCGTGCGGGAAAGACCCCATCTCCAGCCGATCAGCAAATTCGGCAGCAGGAAGAATCCGAGCTGGGTCGCAAGGATCATCACGACTGTACTGCGGCCCTCCAGCAGATGGCTGGCATAGAAGACAGTGACAAACACGACGGCGAAAGCGGTGAGCGCGAACGAGGCGGAGGGGATGGGCTGCCGATGAGGAGTGAACTTCAACAGGCTCCTCCAGGAATCCCGTCCGCCGAGCAACACCTGCTCCTGCTTGAAAACCCGCGCTGCAAGCGCCAGCGCCAGTCCGGCGTAGATCGCCGCAGATAGAAGAGAGAGAAATACCAGCTCCGGTTTTGCCTCGGAGAGGAAGACTCCTTTGATCAGCAGCGCGATGTTCACCAGGGGCACGAACGCGGTCCAAGCGTTGAGCTCGATGTCCGGAAGCGTGGTGGCTGCCAACGGAAGGGTGAGCAGCATGAACATGGGAGTGAGGAGATTTTGGCCGTCTTTGAAATCGCGAGCGAAGACGGCGACCGAGAGAAAAAGCGCCGTGATGGTAAATGTGGCCGGGAGCAATACTACGAAAGCCAGCAGGTAACTAGTGATCGGCATCTGCACTCCGCCAGCCGACGAAAGAATTCGAGCGAAGGTCGCCCCCATGCTGACCAGATTCGCGAAGGTCGTGATGAGTACGATCACCCAAGCTGCGAGGAATTTGCCCGAGATGATCTCGAGACTGGACAGCGG
>JAYTTC010000255.1:0-7266 GCA_043745255.1 Verrucomicrobiales bacterium | reverse complement strand
ATTCTCACCCACTTTTAATCACACCCGGACGAAGGACGAAAACCTTCCGAATTTCCTGTCTTGTCGGGCTGATCCGGTCCGACCACCATTCAGACTCTTGTTTTTGAATCCATGAAGAATGTCGTCCTATTAGGCAGTACCGGATCGATCGGCACCAGCACTCTGAAGGTGGTGGAGGATCAGCCCGACCGCCTCCGATTGATGGGTCTCGCCGCCGGCAGCAATCTCAAATTATTGGTCGAGCAGGCGCGTCGCCACTCCCCGAGCGTGGTCTCATTGCAGGATCCCGCAAAGGCCCGCGAAGCGAGCTCGATCCTGGGCGATGCCATCCAGGTGCGCAGTGGGGAGGAAGGGCTGATCCATTTGGCCACGCTTCCGGAAGCGGACATCGTCCTGATCGCAATTGTCGGTATCGCAGGCCTCCAGCCGGCCCTGGCGGCGATCCGCGCGGGCAAGGACATTGCGATTGCGTCCAAGGAGATCCTTGTGATGGCCGGAGAGACGGTGATGAACGAGGCCCGCAAGCATGGGGTGAAAGTGCTGGCCGTGGATAGCGAGCACTCCGCGATCTTCCAATGCCTCGACGGGAAGCCTTCCAACTCAGTTCGCGCGCTGTGGCTCACCGCTTCCGGCGGCCCGTTTCGAACCCTCCCGGCCGGCGATTTTGAGAGCATTACCGTGGCACAGGCCTTGAAACATCCGTCCTGGGTCATGGGACGCAAGATCACCATCGATTCCGCGACCTTGTTCAACAAAGGACTCGAAATGATCGAGGCAAGATGGTTGTTCGATGTCGAGATGCCGCGCGTTAAAGTCGTGGTGCATCCGCAGAGCGTGGTGCACTCGATGGTTGAATTTGTGGATGGATCGATCATCGCCCAGCTCTCTGCTCCGGATATGTGTCTCCCGATTCAATACGCGCTGCTCTATCCCGAACGAGTGGCCAGCGATCGCGTTCAAACGAATTTCGCGAAAATTGGTCGACTCGAATTTGAGGAGCCCGATCTAGAACGTTTTCCCTCCCTGAATCTAGCCCGTCGTGCCGGCGAGGTGGGCGGCACGCTGCCCGCAGTTCTCAACGCGGCGAATGAGGTTGCGGTGGAAGCTTTCTGTCAGGGACAGATCGGATTCCCGGGCATCAGCGCTACGGTTGCTCGCACCATGGATCGACATCGCGTGGTGTCGCATCCCTCGCTCGACGATATTCTGGCCGCCGACGCTTGGGCGCGAGAAGAGGCTGCCCGTTCCTAGTTGTCTGCCGACTCCCTCACCGGACGAACCCGGCCCCCATCCTCGTCATGAGCGATATCGATTCTGAACTTGGGCTGAGATTAGAGAATCTCCGGACGCAGGGGCTGCATCGGCAGCTCCGTCGGGTGGACTCACCTCAACACTCCCGAGTGACGATGGGCGGAGTGGAGCGAATTAATTTCTCTTCGAATGACTATCTGGGGCTTGCCAATCATCCTCTGCTGAAGGAAGCAGCGATCCGCGCGGTGGAGCAGTACGGTGTTGGATCGGGTGCCTCTCGACTGGTCTGCGGCTCTCTCGCGCCCCATCACCAGCTCGAAGAAGCCATCGCCGCGTTTAAACAGACCGAATCAGCGCTCTCATTCTCATCGGGCTATGCCACTGCCACCGGAGCTGTTTGCGCGCTGGTTCGCAAGGGAGACGTGGTGGTGCTCGATAAGCTAATTCATGCCTGCCTGATCGACGCCGCCCGGCTTTCCGGTGCGACGGTGCGCGTTTTCAAACACAATGATCTTTCTGACTTGGAGGCGATCTTGATCTGGGCGAAAGCCGAACAGCAGAAAACAACGGAGACCGCCGCGGATCCCGTGCACCGTTCTCAGATCCTCATTGTCACGGAAAGTGTGTTCTCGATGGATGGCGACCTCGCCCCGCTACGAGACATGGTGGAACTTAAGGAACGTTACGGTGCGTGGTTGATGGTAGATGAGGCGCATGGAACCGGACTGTTTGGAGAACATCGCCGGGGTGTGATTGAAGCGATGGAGGTTACCGGACGAGTGGAGATCCAGATGGGGACCCTGGGTAAAGCGATCGGTGCTGCGGGAGGCTACATTGCGGGCTCCCGAGTCCTGATCGATTGGCTGATCAATCGTGCCCGCAGCTTTATTTTCTCCACGGCCCCGGCGCCCGCCGCCGCGGCAGCTGCCACCGCAGCGCTTCAGCTCATTGGCAGCGACGAAGGGGAAGACCGGCGGTTGGCGCTTTGGGCGCGGGTGAACCGGATGAAGGAATTGGTAATCGGCCGCGGATGGGAACTCCCGGCGGTGCAGAGCGCGATTTTTCCTTTAAGAGTGGGTGCCGAGGATCAGGCGGTGAGATTCGCCCGCGACCTCTATGATCGCGGCATCTTGATTCCTGCGATTCGCTACCCGACGGTGGCTCGAGGAAAGGCTCGTCTCCGCCTTACCGCTTCCGCATCGCATAGCTGGGACGAGATCGACCGCCTGGACGCCGCGCTTGCGACGCTGGAGCCCCTTAGGGCACGGTTGAAGGACTAGGAAAATGCTCGCCTCACTGGATGAGGCGGCGATTGCAGCGAAAGGCAAGATGCAGAAACAAGCCCTCCACCCGATTGCGAAGCTGGACCGACGCCATGTCTGGCATCCTTTCACGCAAATGAGGGATTGGTTCAAGCGCGAGCCGATCGTGATTGCGGAGGGGGAGGGGGCGGTCTTGCGGGACATTCGCGGACGTTCGTATCTGGATGCCAACTCTTCAATCTGGACCAATCTGCATGGTCATAACCATCCGGCGCTCAATCGCGCCATCACTCGACAGCTCGGCAAGATTGCGCATTCTTCGTCGCTTGGTTTCGCCAACGTTCCGGCTTCCCGGCTCGCCACCGCTTTGATCGAGGCCGCCAAGACGGAAGCCCCGCGAGCTTCCAAGAGAGCCGCACAGCCAAAACTGACCAAAGTTTTTTTTTCCGATGACGGATCCACTGCGATGGAAGTGGCGTTGAAGCTCTCGTTTGAACACGCCCGTCGCGCTGGAGTGGTTCGGAAACCGCGCTTCCTCTCGCTGGAGGGTGCCTACCATGGTGATACGGTGGGAGCGGTGAGCCTGGGGCATATCGGTCTCTTTCATCGTGCCTACGGGGGTCTTCTATTTAGAACGGAGTCGGCGATGTCGCCCTACTGTTATCGCTGTCCGTTCAATCGAGCCAAACCCGAGCGCGCGGATGCACGGGAATACCGTCGTTGCAATTGGGAATGTGTGACCGCGGTGGAAAAACAATTTAATGTCGCGCGGAAGTCAGGGCGTCCGTTCAGCGCCTTCGCTGTGGAACCCCTCATGCAGGGCGCGGCGGGAATGATCCCTCAGCCTGAGAGTTGGCTGCGTCGAGTGGCAGCAATCGCTCGCGACGAAGGGGCTCACCTGATCGCGGACGAAGTGATGACCGGATTTGGCCGAACCGGGATCAGTGGAGCGCGAGGTGCGGCGCTGTTTGCGTGTCAGAAGGAGGGAGTTGTTCCCGATTTTCTAGCCCTGGCAAAAGGTCTCACCGGCGGCTATCTCCCGATGGCGGCCACGCTCACCACGGAGGAGGTTTTCGACGCATTTTTGGGGGAGTATTCCGAGTTCAAGACTTTCTTCCACGGCCATAGTTTCACCGGGAATCAGCTTGGAGCCGCCGCTGGGCTCGAGAGTCTCGCCTTGTTGCAACGACGCTCCTCCCTTCCTCAGCGCGGCCGCCTGGAGACAGCTTTCGCGCAGGAGCTCGAGAGTTTGTGGGATCTGCCGCAGGTGGGAGATGTGCGGCGAGTGGGTTTGGTGGCGGGTGTGGAACTGGTCAAGGACTGGGGTTCGCGGAGAGCGTTCGATTTGCGGCAGCGAGTGGGAATTCGAGTTTGCGAGCGCATGGCCGAACTGGGTGTTCTGACTCGGCCGATCGGGAATGTCGTGGTGTTGATGCCTCCGTACTGCACCACCCGGGAGCAGATCTCGACCATGGTGAGGGTACTGCGCACAGCGATTCGCGATCTCGCGCCGTCGTGAACTCGGGGAGGGGACGTGGGAGTCGCCGCGAAAAAGCGCAAGAATCGCAAAAAAGAACGGACCTGCCGGCCTGCTTCAGGGGTGGGGCCCTGATGGGATAGTTCTTCCGGTTTTCCCTTTTGCGAATTATGTGCCTCTTAGCGGCTAAAGGTTCCTCTCCCATCACACTCCATGCGTGATCGATCGGGTCCGTTTTTCATGAATTGATTCTGACCCGTCGGACTGGGTTTCCAAAAAATCCGGCAGCCGGATTTTGGTTCTAGCAGGCCGACGTCCAGAAAACCCTGGATCCAAACATTAGCCCTGGCGGGCACCGTGGGGAACGACATTCTAAGTCCGACGGCCTGCTAGCCCACCATGAGGCGGACGTCCTGCTTCAGCACGCCGTCGAGATTGGTCCAGCCCGCTTGGTTAAACTGGTTGAATGCGTGCAGATACACCGCCACGACCTGGGTGGGGTATTTTGCGAGAAGCGTATCGATTCCTGTTCGCAGGGGAGCATCACCCACGGAGCCAGGAAGCTGCTCGACGACCCCCTTGTTGTTGGAGATTCCCAGCGCGTTGAGGAAGTCCGAAAGCATCGCTCCGTGTTTCTCCAGCAGCCAATGACGAATCAGGTTGTCCGCGATCATCGTCATCTCCGGCCTCTTCAGAGCGGTCAACATGATGGGTGCTCGATCGCTCGGCGACTGTCTCTCAAGGAAAACGGTGCGTAACTTCTTCACGCTGGCTACCGCTTCGAGAGTCGCCCGGTAGAGCTTCTTGTCATTGTCGTGGGCGAACTCCAGGACGTCCGCCGCCAATTCCGGGGACATGGATTTAAACAATTCGTAAGAAAACATAGTACTTTGGACACGTCGTGCACCTGAACGCCACCGGATAGCACCCTTCTTCGGAGGCCTCTTCAGTCGACGATCACGTATGCCGACCAATAAGAGGAATTATGGAGGCCGAGATTGCAAACGATTTTTCCTATTGGGAAGAACCGGTTGAGACATCTTGGCGCGTCGGTTGGATTGGATCGGACGGATCTCAGTGTGAGATCCGGGGATGATTGGAGACGAGAATGGGCGGGGTTCAGCGACATGCGCTTTAAGACCATAGTTGTTTCATGGATGGCCGGATTTGTAGGAGCGGCGATAAGCGCTGCGATCCTCTTCCGAATTGCAGGCCCCAGCCTGCCTCGTTTTGGGACATTCCTCCCCATTCTCTTTGTTTTTTCCGGAGTTACGGTCCTCGTCCAGTTTTTCATGGACCGGCGCGAGCGGATTCATCAGGTGGCGCAGTTGACCGAACAGATGGACGCGGTTCAGGGCGGTGGGGAAGCGGTTTGCGCTCTGGGGGTTTCTACACAGGACCCGTATCTGTCCTCCGTCGCGGCACGGTTCAATTCGCTGGTCAGCGGCTGGCAGGGGCAGCGGAGTTCGCTAGCGGCGGAGCGGGCCAGAGTTCAGGGACAACTTCAGGTGCAGAGTGAGGAGCTGACGCTTGCCCTGGCGGCACTGGCTGAGGAAGGCCGTCAGCGGGAACGCTGCGAACTGCAAATGCGGCAGACGGTGGCAGAGTTCGAAGAACGGGTCCGCCGCCGAACCGAAGAGCTCTCGCGCTCCAATGAAGCTCTCGTTGAAGAGATCAACCAGCGCACCCAGGCGGAGTCCGCGCTGAAGCGGCTCCACTTTGAGTTGGAGGAACGCGTTCGCGAACGCACCTTCGAACTAGCCTTGGCGAACGAGATGTTGGTGAAGGAGATCGATGATCGGCGGCAGGCAGAAGGGGAGCGTCAGAAACTGGTGTCGTTGGTCGAGAATGCCAACGACTTCATAGCGCTGGCCACCTTGGACGGTCAGATTACTTTTCTAAACGACGCTGCTCAAAAGCTTTTGGGAGTAGATGGCAATCGTCATACCTTCCTGTTCTCGGTGGATCAGATGGAAGGAGAGTTGTCGCAAGGCGTTTTCTTGGGCCTCATCCTGCCGGAAGTCGTGGCGCGAGGCGCTTGGGAGGGGGAGATTCAACTCCGCAACTTTGCTGATCCGTCTCGTCGCGTGGCGACAGAGGTCAGCGCAATTCTGGTTCGGGATCACGAAAGTGCGAAGCCCCTCTGCTTCGCATTAATTCTCCGCGATATTACCGAGCGTCGTGCGGCCGAAGCGGCCCTCAAGGAATTGGAGGAACGATTCAGCAAAGCGTTTCATGCTTCCCCGGCGGCCATCGCAATCATCACTGCGCGCGAGGGGCGCTTCATCGATGTAAACCGAACGTTCCTGAGCTCCTTTGGATACGACGATCAGGAAGTCAACGGCCGGACGGTCGAAGAGATTCGACTCTGGCTCGCTCCCGACTCGAAGACTCGGCTGGTGGAGATGGTGGGGCAGCAGCGGTCGGTTCGCGAGTATCAGTGTCGCTGGCTCACCAAGAGCGGGCAGACCCGCGATATTCAGGTGGCGGCGGAGGCGATCGAGCTCGCCCGACAAGACTGCCTGCTCGTGGTGGCCGAGGACATCACCGAGCGACTCAAGCTGGAGGACCAGTTACGCCAGTCCCAGAAGATGGAAGCGGTGGGTCAGCTCGCAGCGGGAATCGCTCACGATTTTAACAATATCCTGACCGTGGTTCAGGGGCATGCCAGTTTGCTGCTGAGCGATGGCGCTCTGCCCAAGAGTTCCTCAGAATCGGTGAAGTGCGTTTCGACCGCCGCGCATCGAGCTGCCAATCTCACTCGGCAGCTCCTGACCTTCAGTCGGAAGCAGGTGGCACAGTGGCGGGAGCTCGATTTGAATAAGGTAGTTCTGAACCTGTCGGAAATGCTCCGACGACTGGTTCGGGAGAATATCACTCTTTCGCTGCATCTCAAGGATGGGCTGCCTTGCGTGCGCGGTGATGTGAACATGCTCGAGCAGGTGATCTTGAACCTCGTGGTCAACGCTCGCGATGCAATGCCGAAGGAGGGAAACCTGGTTATCGATACGGTCCTTCAAGAGGTCGATGCGGAGACGGTGAGGAAGAATCCCAAGGCTCGCACGGGGCAGTTCATCTGCCTCACGGTGATGGACACCGGATGCGGCATGGATGCCACGACGCTGGAGCGCATTTTTGAACCGTTCTTCACGACCAAGGAATTTGGCCAGGGAACAGGCCTGGGATTGGCCACGGTGTATGGCGTAGTAACCCAGCACAACGGATGGATCGATGTCACGAGTCAGATCGGTCTGGGGAGCCTCTTTCGGGTATACC
>JAYTTC010000254.1:0-7284 GCA_043745255.1 Verrucomicrobiales bacterium | reverse complement strand
GTGGACCGGCGGCAAGCCCAGCAAGCGCCAATGGGAAGCTCTCCAGCTTTACTGGATGGGTTGGGTGAGCTTGGAGGAGCTCACCGCCGTGTTAACTGTGCAGAAAAAATCTAAATAGCGGCTAAAGAAAGATGCTCGTTGAGGTAAGGGCAATCGGCATCGCTAATTCTTGCACTATGGTCCTCAGCAAAATGTGTCGGTACCCATGGCTGCTGGTTCCCTGACTCGAGTACGAGTTGCGCGGCGAGTAAGCGACCGTTTGTAAAGGTTGGGGGCAATCGATTTTCGTATGGCCTTTCCGAACTGCAGCACTACATTAAAGCCGTTCAGCTCAAGGCTTTTACATCGCGCTCCGTCTAGACGAAACGCACACGACGACACTTATGATGTTCGAAAACTGGCTGGAGGCTGCATTCACTGACGCTTTGCAGCTGCTTTGAATCAGAATGACCATTACCGACTACCACGCCAAATACCTCGCTTACGAGCTGACCAAGCGCTGCCCGTCGGACAGTGTGGACAAACTCGCCGGTGCGGTCGCGGGCGCACAGGTCGATCTGAACCCCCATCAGGTGGACGCGGCGCTGTTCGCGTTTAGCTCCCCGCTTTCCAAAGGAGCGCTCCTTGCGGATGAGGTTGGACTCGGCAAGACAATCGAAGCAGGGCTGGTCCTATCCCAGAAATGGGCGGAGCGGAAACGCCGCATCCTGGTCATCGTTCCCGCCAACCTTCGCAAACAGTGGTATCAGGAGCTCAATGAGAAGTTCTTCCTGCCCTGCCAGATTCTCGAAACCAAGTCCTACAATGCGGCGGTGAAGGTGGGGAACTTCCGTCCGCTTGAGACCCAGGACACCATCGTCATCTGTTCCTATCAGTTCGCCCGCAACAAGGCCGCCGATGTGGCCAACACTCCGTGGGATCTCGTAGTGATGGACGAGGCGCATCGCCTCCGGAATGTTTACAAGCCTTCCAACGTCATCGCCAACACGCTCAAGCTCGCGCTCGCGGGCAAGCACAAGCTCCTGCTCACCGCGACGCCGCTGCAAAACTCGCTGCTCGAACTCTTCGGCCTTGTCAGCTTCATTGACGAGCACACGTTCGGTGATCTCAAGAGTTTCCGCGATCAGTTCGCCAATCTCAATCAGGCGCAGGTGTTCCAGACGCTCAAAGCGCGGCTCAAACCGATCTGCCATCGCACGCTGCGACGTCAGGTCACTGCGTATATCCCGTTCACCAAGCGCCACCCGATTTTGGAGGAGTTCACGCCCGAGGAAGGGGAAGACCGGCTCTACGAACTCGTGTCTGACTATCTTCGCCGCGACAATCTCCAGGCTTTGCCAGCAAGCCAGCGCTCGCTCATGACGCTCGTGCTGCGCAAGCTCCTCGCATCCTCAACTTTCGCCATCGCTGGCGCTCTCGAATCCATTTCCAATCGCCTCAAAGCGAAGCTCCAGAAAAGGGAACCGGCTGAGACGCTTGAAGACGAACTTGACAAGGATTACGAGGCGCTCGACGAAACCGCCGAAGAATGGGGGGAGGATGAACCTGCTGCCCCGCTGTCCGATGCCGACCGCGCCGCCATTCAGGCGGAGGTTGCCGATCTCGATAGCTTCGCCCATCTCGCCGTTTCCATCAGCCATAACGCCAAGGGCAAGGCTCTGGTAAAGGCGCTCGGTATCGCCTTCGCCAAGGCCCGCGAACTCGGCGCTGCCGAAAAGGCAATCATCTTCACCGAGTCGCGAAAGACGCAAAGTTATCTACTGCGAGTGCTGGCCGACAGCGAGTTCAAGGACGGCATCGTCCTGTTTAACGGATCGAACACCGACGAACGCTCGAAGGCGATTTATGCAACGTGGCAGGACAAGCATGCGGACACCGACCGCGTCAGCGGTTCCAAATCGGCCGATATGCGTTCCGCACTAGTGGACTATTTCCGGGAGGAAGGTCGCATTATGATCGCGACCGAGGCAGGTGCTGAGGGAATCAATCTCCAGTTCTGTTCGCTGGTGGTGAACTATGACCTGCCCTGGAACCCCCAGCGCATCGAGCAGCGCATCGGCCGCTGCCACCGCTACGGGCAAAAGCACGACGTGGTGGTGGTCAATTTCCTCAACCGCAAGAACGCGGCGGACCAGCGGGTTTACGAACTCCTCTCGGAAAAGTTCCAACTCTTCGAAGGCGTCTTCGGCGCGAGTGACGAAGTGCTTGGCGCGATTGAAAGCGGCGTGGACTTCGAGAAACGCATCGCCGCCATCTACCAGCGCTGCCGCAAACACGAGGAAATCAAGATCGCCTTCGACCAGCTCCAGCTCGAGCTCAGCCTTGAGATCAACGAGTCCATGACCCAGACGCGCCGCAAGCTGCTAGATAACTTCGATGACGAGGTGCGTGAGAAGCTCAAGGTGCGCGCGGACACTTCCAGCGCCTCACTGAGCCGCATGGAGCGCTGGCTCATGCAGCTCACGACGCACGAACTTCGCGACCATGCTGAGCCAGTCAATGACTCGGCGTTCCGGCTCAACTCTAACCCGTTCTCAGCGGCGGCCTGCACCATCCCGGTTGGACTTTACGAACTCCCTCGACGTTCCGGTGACGCGCATCTGTATCGGCTCCACCATCCGCTCGCCGAGGCCATCGTTGCTCAAGCCAAGGGGCGCGAACTGCCCGTGCAGGAGGTCCGCTTCGATTACGGTGCCCACGACGGCATCATCAGCATCCTCGAATCGTGTCTCGGCAAATCCGGCTGGCTGACTCTGGCCAGCTTCACCGTCGAATCACTCGACCAAGCGGAAGACCACCTGATCTTCGGCGCGCTCACCGACGACGGCACACCGCTCGACGACGAATGCGCCGCGCGCCTGTTCACCCTGCCCGGAAAAGTCACTGGCCCGTGCTTGAGCACCGCACCTATTACGGCCGAGGCCGCCATCCAAACGCGGCAGGCCGCAATCAAGCGCAACATTTCCGAGCGCAACGCTCGGTTTTTCGAGGCCGAGGCTGAGAAATTGGAAGGCTGGGCCGATGACTTGAAGCTGGGCCTGGAACGCGAAATCAAGGAAATGGACCGCCTGATCAAGGAAGCCCGCAGAGCCGCAACAACGGCGCTAACACTCGAGGAAAAGCTTGCCGGTCAGAAGCAGATCAAGGCTCTCGAATCCCAGCGCAACGAAAAGCGCCGCTCGCTCTTCGAGGCGCAAGACAAGGTGGATCAGCAACGGTCGGAGCTCATCGCCACCATCGAAGGCAAGCTGACACAGAAAAGCGGGTTGCAGCAGCTATTCACGATTCGTTGGAATCTTAACTGAGCTCTGATATCAGTTTCCTATGTATCTTCACAAGATCAGTCTGACCAACATTCGCGGCTTCCGAAGCCTCGACTTTGATCTTCAGCGCCCCGACAAAAGCTATGCGGGCTGGACCGTGTTCACCGGTGATAATGGCTCCGGGAAGAGCACGCTTCTGAAAGCGATTGCGATGGGGCTGGTCGGCCCGGACACCAGACGTCCGCTTCAACAAAGCCTGCATCGATGGATTTCAGCTTCCAGCCCGGACAAACTTGGCTCGATCCAACTCCAGATCAAGTGCACTCCTGATGATTCTGACTTGGATGGCAAAGGCAACAAACCCGCCAACATCTTTCCGGTCACGCTCGAACTCGTCAACGGGGGCAAACAAACTGAGATGCATTCGCCGCAGTCTGCCGGTGGGAAGAAGAAAAGCCCACCGGAGCGCACCATTTGGTCTCCAAACACCAAGGGCTGGTTCTCATGCGGATATGGCCCATTTCGCCGGGTCTTCGGTGCCTCAGCGGAGGCGACCGAAGTCATGGCGGAGCGAGCGACGGCGCGGTATGCCACAATGTTCCTGGAAGCAGCCTCATTGTCTCCAGCAGACCGATGGCTCAAGGACTTGGACCACAAAGCAGCCAGGGACAGCAGTTCCCATGAACGTGAGGAACTCGATCTTTTGCTGGAACTCTTAAAGGACGAACTCATGCCCAATGGAATGACCATCAAACGGGTCGATACCGACGGTTTGTGGCTCGCCGATACCAACGGCGTTGAGTTGTCATGGGGTGAAATGAGCGACGGATACCGGGCTGCGCTCGCCCTCCTAACCGACATCATTCGGCACCTTCGTTACGCGCACGAGGACAGCGGGCTGGAAAGCCTCATGGATCGGGACGACAAGAGACGCCTCTTCATCAAGAGCACAGGGGTTGTTTTGATTGATGAGATCGACGCTCACCTGCACCCCGAATGGCAGCGCGAGATCGGCTTCTGGCTCAAGCGCCATTTCCCCAACATCCAGTTTCTGGTCACCACGCACAGCCCCATCATCTGCCAGGC
Source organism: Verrucomicrobiales bacterium (assembly GCA_043745255.1). GTDB lineage: Bacteria > Verrucomicrobiota > Verrucomicrobiia > Limisphaerales > UBA11320 > UBA11320. The sequence goes on along the minus strand of JAYTTC010000254.1, from coordinate 2,935 downwards.
GGCTGATCCGGGAGGTCTGTTCGTGCTGCCCGAACCCGGTAGCGGTCGGGAAGCTTGCCGACTGAGCGACGAAGAGCGCGACAAGATCATCGCGGCCCGCCCTGACACGATTCTGCTCAGTCCGGCGTTTGGCCTGCAAAACACCCGGTCCCCCAAGGCGGTGGACGGGCGGGCGGAATACGCACGGCTTCAAGCCAAAAAACGGGCCACTGGCAAACTCACGAGCGCGGAGCAGCAACGTGAGAAGCAGACCGAGCTTTTTGCCCGGCCCGAAGAAGAACTCTGAGGCCATGCGGCGCGTCAAAAGAATCCGGCTGCCGACCAACGTGGTGAATGAGCTTGGACGGGAGCAGGTCGGTGCCAATGCGAAGCAGGCGGCGGGGACGTTGATCGTTGAGGCCGAGTGGAAACGCGCTCGCCAAAACCAGCCGCTCAAAACCACAGTGGGCGTTCTGAAGATCATGGCCGGCCCGCGTGAACGTTGCATGTATTGTGGCGATTCCCACGGCACCGACATTGAGCACTACTGGCCGAAGGCTCTCTATCCCGAACGCATGTTTCGTTGGACCAACATGCTCCTCGGCTGTACGGACTGCGGGCGCATCAAAGGCAGTCGGTTTCCCCTGGCGGGCGGCCTGCCTTTACTCGTGAAGCCAACCATTGACGACCCCTGGCAATTCTTGGACTTCGATCCCGCGACGGGCAACCTCGTCCCCCGGTTCCGCTCCGACATCGGAGGCACGACTCCCAAGGGCGAGAACACTGTCGAAGTGCTGCAACTCGACCGCCGGGAAGCGCTGGCGAAGGGGTATCAAAAAAGTTTCCGCCGCATTCGTTCCAAAATCGAAGAAGTGCTCGACCAAGCGACGCCCGATGCCGCCATGCTTGTTCACGTGTTGAAGGAAGCTGACGATCATGGACTCCTGGGCTGGTGCTTCCGGGGCACTGGCGCGGAAGTGGTTCCGCTGGCCGATTTGCGCCAGCGTCACCCTGCGGTTTGGAGGGTTTGTGCTCGGGCCTTTACCCACTTCTAAATCCGTGACGAAAAAGCAAAAACTGGAACTGACTTGGATTGGGAAGGAGAACCGGCCTTCGCCAAGGCGTCGGCGGGCAAGCCGATCTCAAAACGTTGATTGATGAACAAGAAACAGAAACTTGAGTTAACTTGGATCGGCAAGGACGTGCGTCCTAAACTGGAGCCGCGCATCTTGCTCGAAGACGGGGAGAAGTCGTATCACGCTAAGCAGCGCGTAACGGATAACGACCTCTTTGATAACCGCCTTATCTTCGGCGACAATCTGCTCGCCCTCAAAGCGCTCGAACAGGAGTTCACCGGCAAGATCAAGTGCGTCTTCATTGACCCGCCTTACAACACCGGCAGCGCGTTCGAGCATTACGATGATGGGATTGAGCATTCGATCTGGCTTACTGTTATGCGTGACCGTCTGGAGATCCTCCGCCGCCTTTTGTCGGACGACGGGAGCATCTGGATAACGCTTGATGACAATGAGGTTCATTATGCAAAGGTCGTTTGTGACGAACTGTTCGAACGGAGAAATTTTGTCGCAAGCGTCATCTGGCGGAAAAACTACTCGCCGAAGTCTACGGCGAAATTCTTCTCGGTCGATCACGACTACATCTTGGTATTTGCAAAGAACGTAGACAGATTCACTTTGAACTTGATGCCTCGAAGCGAAGAGCAGAACCGCGCATACAAAAACCCAGACAACGATCACAGAGGGTTGTGGAAGCCGAGCGACCTCTCTGCCCGCAACTACTACAGCCTCGGAAAATACAGCATTGTCACTCCAAGTGGGCGAAGGATTGAAGGACCACCAGGCGGAAATTTCTGGCGCGTCTCTGAGTTGAAATTTAGGGAATTGGACAAGGATCGGCGAATCTGGTGGGGGCGCGACGGGACTTCAATTCCGCAGATCAAAAGGTTCTTATCTGAAGTTAAGCAAGGCGTGACGCCTCAAACATTTTGGTCCTATGAGGAGGTCGGTCACACACAAGATGCAAAGAAGGAAATCCTCGCTTTATTCGGACAGGATATTTTCATCACACCGAAGCCTGAAAGGCTGATTTCTAGAATTGTGGACCTTGCTACCGAGCCCGGCGATTTCGTACTCGACTCTTTCCTTGGCTCAGGCACTGCGGCGGCCGTGGCTCACAAGATGCACCGACGATGGATCGGGATCGAGCTGGGGGAACACTGCCAAACTCATTGCTTGCCTCGACTTCAAAAAGTGGTGGATGGCGCGGACCCCGGTGGCATCACAGAAGACGTTGGCTGGAAGGGCGGCGGCGGCTTCCGTTACTATAAACTCGCCCCCTCTTTGCTGGAAAAGGACAAGTGGGGCCAGTGGGTCATCAGCAAGGAGTTCAACGCCGCCATGCTCGCCGAAGCCGCGTGCAAGCTGGAAGGCTTCACCTACGCGCCGAGCGACACGCTCTATTGGCGGCATGGCTATTCCACGGAGCGCGATTTCATCTACGTCACTACCCAGCACCTGAGCGCGGACCAGCTCGCGCAGTTGAGCGACGAGGTGGGGGCGGAGCGCACGCTGCTCGTGCTCTGTGCCGCCTTCCGCGTCTCCAAAAGCGGCACCGAGCGCTATCCCAACCTCACCGTGAAGAAGATTCCCAAGCACGTGCTCTCCCGCTGCGAGTGGGGCCACGACGATTACAGCCTCAAAGTCGAAAACCTGCCCAAGGCGTCGCCCCCGGCGCCCAGGACGGACAAGCGAGGGCAGCAGGAAATGACGCTTGGCTAACATGGATACCCAGGAGTTCAAGCAGCTGATAGCCGGTGGCGAGACGCTTGAGATCGAGTTCAAAGGCGAAGAAAAAGCCCCATTGAATGATCGCGATCCAGTCGAAGCGGTGGTGTGTCTGGCCAACGCCAAAGGTGGACGGTTGTTGATCGGCGTGG
>JAYTTC010000253.1:0-2001 GCA_043745255.1 Verrucomicrobiales bacterium | reverse complement strand
ATTCAATAGGTACACCGTACGAGGCTTGCCCCCCTTCCCTCCGGTGCCGGTGAAGGCACCTGATCCGGTGTGCACCGCAGCGATATAGGCCACGCTCTGGGCCGGGAGCGAGTCGAGTGTCGACTTCAGGCCGGAAGTTTCCGCGTCCACGCTAGAGAGCTCGGATTTTTCCTTCGGATCGGTGGCCTCCTCCACGAGGCGACTCCGGAGCTGACGAAGAGCGGTGATCCCCTCGGACTCCACATTGGAGACTCCTGGATAGTAACCATCGGTCAGATTCACTCGCTGCCAACGGGCGGGTGCCTCGATCGAATCGAGCGCGGTCACCGGTTTTCCGCGAGCGACATTCTTCCCATTCAATGTCAGCACCTCCAGCTCTGCCAGCGCGAAGATATAGTCCTCCTGTCTCGGAGCCAGCTTGGTCACGGTAACACGAAGGTACCGTCCTTCGCGGCCCGCTCCATCCACCGAAAGCGCCGCCAGCTTGGGATTGGGAACATCCTTGTCGGTGAAGTCACCCAGCACCCTCACCGTCTGGCGAAAGTCGGCGTCGGTGGAGATCTCCACCTTGTAGCGAACCGGGAATCCAAACCCGTCGCCGATGCCGTTGAAATCATCACGAGCGGGATGCAGCACCACGTTGGCGATGGCGAAGGGCTCCCCTAAATCCACTTGAACCCATTTGGCTACCGCCTGCTGCTTCTCGATGTTGCTATGATACCCGAACGCATCGCTGGTCTTGCCGGCCGTTTCTGCGGCTGTGATTTTATGGTCGATCTCCTTCAGCGAATCGCCAGCGCGAGCCGCGATTCCGTCATTCAACGTTTGGCGGCGAGCCACCAGGAGCCTTCGACGGTCCTCCAGCTCCGAGCGGTGCTTCGCCACAGCGGGGTCGATATCGTACTTCTTATTGGTGCGATCCACCGCCGCGAAAACCGCCTGGAGGCTATAGTAGTCTTCCTGGGAAATGGGATCGAATTTGTGGTAGTGACATTGCGCACACTGGATCGTGAGGCTGTTGAATGTCTGAAGGGTGTTCACCACCATATCGTCTCGATCCAAGTGACGGGCCACTCGTCCGTCGATTTTCGTCTCGGGCACCTCCTCATGTCCGATGAAATCCCACGGACCGGCCGCGATGAACCCGAGCGCCTCGATGCCGTCGCGGGTGAAAGGGAAAATGACATCCCCTGCCACCTGCTCTTGCACGAATCTCGCGTAGGGTTTGTCCTCGTTGAACGAGCGGATGACATAATCCCGATACGGCCAGGCGTTCGGTCGCGGCTTGTCTTTGTCGTAGCCATGCGTCTCGCCGAAGTGGACGACGTCGAGCCAATGCCTGGCCCAGCGCTCCCCATACCGCGGCGAGGCGAGCAAACGGTCGACCAGGCGTTCATACGCATCGGGTGCCGTGTCCGAGACGAAGAACTCCAGCTCATCGGGCGTGGGCGGAAGACCGAGCAGATCGAAGCTGAGGCGGCGGATCAGCGTGGGCCGATCCGCCTGCGCTGACGGGGAAAGCCCCTTGGCGATGAGCTGCGCGCGCAGAAACGAATCGATCGGATGTTGGGGAGAACCAGAAGTTCCGGCAACCGTCGGCAGAGAAGGCCGAACCAGCGGACGCAGGGACCAGAACTCAGTGGCTGGAGGCACGCTCGCTGCAGGAAGCGGACGCGACAGCATCATCAGCAGAAGGCCGAGACCGAGCCAGCCGCCGGAACGCCGCGCGCCGGCGAAGACTTTGCAGAATGCGGTCACACTTCAACCACCACGGTTGCTCTAGTTCTAAAGCACTTCTTCGCTCAGCGGCAAGGGACAAAGAACCGCCCCACGCAATTCTCTTTTTGATCTCCGGAGTCGCGAGATGGCCTTTGGCCCGTCGGACTTCAGCGCCAACGGCGCGGCCTCATCCCAGCCTGTGGGCAACGCCCCAGGTATCGAACAAAAACACCTTAAGGGCTGAAGGCCCGCTCTATCACCCGCGCCGATGGATCGGGCCTT
>JAYTTC010000252.1:0-2004 GCA_043745255.1 Verrucomicrobiales bacterium | reverse complement strand
TAAGAAGGAATATCCCCATTCTTTGATCGCGATCGAGCCCTGCGATACCGACCGAGCCATGGAGCTGCTCGAGATGCGAGCCATCGATTTGGCCCTGTCCATGGAGCCCATGCGATTGGAGCGGGTCGACTTCCTTCCCCTCTTCCAGGATGAGATGCAGTTCATCCTGAGCCCGAATCACCCTTGGGCGACCAAGGGCCACGTTGAACGGGCGGAACTCGCCAAGGAGAACTACATTCTCTACGCGAAAAAGAGTTACACCTTCAGGCTGGTTCAATCCTATTTCGCGGCCGAGCAGGTGGTGTTGAACACGGTGATGGAAATGGGGAGCGTGGACGCGATTAAAGAGATGGTGAAGCTCGAGCTGGGGGTCAGTGTTTTGGCACCCTGGGTGACGCGTCGCGAACTAGAGGAGCGGACCCTGGTGGCGATGCCGCTCGGACGACGGAAGCTGCGCAGGGTCTGGGGGCTGACTCATCTAAAGGACCGTCGACTCAGCCTGCTCGAGGAAACCTTCGTTCGGCTTTGCAAGGTCGCTGGCGAGGCGATAGGAAAGACGCCGATCGACCAGGCCGATGCTCAGCCCATCGCCTCGTGAGATGAGTGCCCCCAGGCGGCTTTGCCGCTTCTGCAGCGTGGGCCGATACGGCCCACGCTGTAGAAATAAAGCAGGGACGGGGGCTTTTAACCGCGGATGACGCGGACATCACGAATGCGACAGGGCCAAGACATTTTTGGTTCTGTTCAGCGTGGTGACGACCGGACTGGATTCGTGTCCGCGGTAAAACTCCTCCTCGGATCGAGAGCCGGGCAAAGCCGTTATAAGCCGTGAAAAGTCGCGGCAGTGAGGAGCGGCTGTTGACGAAGGTCGCGAAGAGGGTGGGCGCGGTGCCGCTCAGGACTTGCGGAGTTTCCAGAGCTTTCCATCGCTCCGGAGGTAGACCGCACCCTTATCCATAGACGGGGTGCTGAGGATGGTTTGTCCGAGATCCAGTTCGGAAATCACTTCGCCCTCAGGCTTTGTCAGATCAATCAACTGCGCCAATCCCTTCTCATTCACCGCGAGCATGCGATCGCCCGCAGCGACGGGCGTTGAACTGAACGGTCCTTTCAGGCGGAGTTGCCACAGCCGATTTCCGTTCGCGAGATCACCGCAGCTCAGCACGCCACCGTCGTTCATCACATAGATGTGCTTTCCCAGAATGACCGGACTCGGTGTTCCCGGACGGAGCTGGCCGGAGCGCCAGAGTTGTTTCGGCGGCTGGCCTGGTTCGCCGGGCTCAAGCGCGGTCACTCCGTGCGAAGGGGTGTAAATGATCCTTCCCTCCACAGCACTCGAGGCCGTGGTCGAGGCTCCTTCTGTGTAATTCCAAACTTCCTTGCCGCTCTTCGGTTCGACCGCCATCAATCCCTTTCCTGACTGTAATCCGAACAGTGTCCCGCCGTTGGCCGCGCGAAGGAGGATGGGGGAACACCAGTTCGCCATCTTGGGTCGATCGAGTTTCCAGAGGTTGACACCGGTGGCGACATCGATGCCTGCGGCGAATGATTCGCTGTCGTTTTCCACCTGCGCTAGGAGAACTCCGTCGGCGGCGACCAAGGAGGAGGACATGCCGAGGCTGTTGCTCGCGTTGGGATAGTCACGGGTCAGCCCCCGAAACCAAAGCAGGTTGCCATCGAGATCGAGGCAGACCAGATCGTTGGACGAGAACAAAGCGAAGATCCTCTGCCCATCGGTGGTGGGCGTCGGTGCCGCCACCGAGGTCTTTTCGTGGCACATGGTCCGTCCGGTGGCGAGGAAGGTTCTCTCCCAGAGCCGCGATCCATCAGAAACTTTCAAACAGAGCACGTGCAGTTTCGCCTGCTTGGGTCCACTTGAGCAGCTGATGAAGACACGGTCGCCCACGATCACCGGACTCGACAGTCCGCGCCCAGGAAGATCGACCTGCCACTCGATCCCGTCCGCGCCGTTGAGCGTTTTGGGGAGTTCGGTGCCGTCGCCCG
>JAYTTC010000251.1:0-2005 GCA_043745255.1 Verrucomicrobiales bacterium | reverse complement strand
GCCTAACAGTAACTCAGAGACCGCTCCGGCCAAAGCGGTGATAACGGAGAGCTATGCTCCGCCTTCAGCGCCAGCCCCGCGTCGCGTTTCGCCCTGGACGAGGACGGTGCCGTAGTCTCGGTTCAGGCGTGAGATGAAGTCCAGGCTGATTCCCTTTGGACACACCGCCTCGCAGGAACCAGTGACGGTGCAGCTCCCGAATCCAAGCTCGTCCATCGTGTCGACCATCGCCAAAACCCGTCGTTGTCGTTCCGGCTGGCCCTGGGGCAGGAGACCCAGGTGGGAAACCTTAGCGGAGACAAAGAGCATCGCGCTGGCGTTCTTGCACGCGGCGACACAGGCGCCGCAGCCGATGCATTCGGCAGCGTCCATAGCCAAATCGGCATTATCCTTGGGCACTGGAATTGCGTTGGCATCCGGGGCGCTCCCGGTGCGAACGCTAATAAATCCTCCGGCCTGGATGATTTTGTCGAATGCCTTGCGGTCGACCACCAAATCCTTGAGCAGAGGGAATGGCGCGGCGCGAAACGGCTCGACGACGATCGTCTGTCCGTCTTGGAAGCTTCGCATGTAGGTCTGACAGGTCGCGACCCTGCGATGAGGGCCATGCGGCTTGCCATTGATGACGAGCGAGCAGGTGCCGCAGATGCCCTCGCGACAATCGTGGTCAAAGGCGATCGGCTCGCCGCCTGTTCCCGAGAGTTGTTCGTTGACCACGTCGAGCATCTCCAGAAAAGACATGTTCGGATTGAGATCCGGCGTCTCGTAGGTCTTGAAGCCACCCGGACTGCTCGCGTTTTTCTGCCGCCAGACTTTGAGTCGAACTTTCATGCGATTGTGACCATTTTAGATCTCGGAGGGCGGACTATTTGTAGGAGCGAGTGGACATTTTGATCTCTTCGTACACCAGCGGCTCGACATTCCGCACCGGCGTCTTGTGGGCTCCAACAAACTCCCAGGCCGCGACGTGCGCAAACTTCTCGTCATCGCGCTTGCACTCCCCCTCTTCCTGATATTCTTCGCGGAAGTGCCCCCCGCAGGACTCTTCGCGAGTGAGAGCATCCAGACACATCAACTCACCTAGCTCGATGAAGTCAGCGACTCGACCTGCTTGCTCGAGCGCTTGGTTCAACTCTCCCGCTTCACCCGTGAGATTGAGATTCTTCCAGAACTCCTCGCGCAGCGCGGGCAGAAGCTGGAGCGCTTTCTTGAGACCTGACTCGGTTCGCGCCATGCCGCAGTGATCCCACATGATCTTCCCCAGCTCCTTGTGGAAAGAGGCCGGTGTCCGCTTGCCTTTCATCCCGAGCATGGTTTGGGTCAGACCTCGGATGTTTCCCTCAGCCTCCTTGAAGGCGGCGTGATCGGGGTTCGGACGCTGATCCGGTTTCTGAGTGGCGAGATAATTTCCAAGCGTCGCTGGCAGCACGAAATAACCATCTGCCAGGCCCTGCATCAATGCCGACGCTCCCAGCCGGTTTGCGCCGTGGTCGGAGAAGTTCGCTTCACCCAGGACGAATAAACCGGGGAGGTTGCTCATCAGGTTGTAGTCCACCCAAAGGCCTCCCATGGTGTAGTGGACCGCGGGATAGATGCGCATCGGCGCTTTGTAGGCGTCCTCGTTGGTGATCTCGTGATAGATCGAGAATAGATTGCCGTAGCGCTCCCGGATTCGGTCTTCGCCCAAGCGATGGATGGCTTCAGAAAAGTCGAGGTAGACCCCGAGGCCTGTCTCACCCACGCCGCGGCCTTCGTCACAGACTTGCTTGGCGGCACGCGATGCGATGTCGCGGGGTGCCAGGTTGCCGAAGCTCGGATACTTGCGCTCCAGATAGTAGTCCCGCTCGTCCTCAGGGATCTGTTGGGGCGGGCGGGTGTCTCCCTTTTTCTTCGAGACCCAGATGCGTCCGTCGTTACGCAGCGACTCGGACATCAGGGTGAGCTTCGATTGATAATCCCCTGAGACCGGGATGCAGGTCGGGTGGATCTGGGTGTAGCAGGGATT